>CAWKAL010000061.1:0-17954 GCA_963847575.1 uncultured Gammaproteobacteria bacterium | reverse complement strand
TCAAAACGCCTCCGCCCGCCTCGCACCAGGCCACCGGCACGGATGACAGTGAATGGCAGGAGTTTTAGCATGCCGGGGCTTATCTGACGCTGCGATATATCGATAGCCGCCATTAGATTAAAGACTGCATCCAGACAAACCGATATATAGAGTGCGCCAATGAATAAACTCACACCCGGCCCGGCGGGGCTGGGCCATGGTCGCTGCCTGAACTGGGCGGCAGATTGACGATTTAGCTGACAGGAACCGCATGATGAAAACAGATACAACAAGCGCCAGCGCGACCAGTAAAAAGTCCAGCAGAATCACGCTTGCTAACAACCAGGGTATTAGTGTCGTTAACAAGTTGCGTGACAGGCTCATCAAGTGTGTCGCCAAAGACACCGATGTGAATCTATACGCAAGCAAAGTCGAAACTATCGATACTGCCAGCCTGCAACTGCTTCTGGCCTTCGTGCGCGAAATCAAGAACAAGGGCCATAGTGTGAAATGGCATTCACCCTCAAAGCCGTTAATAAATACAGCCAGCCTGACCGGGATGGAAACTGAACTCCTGTTGCCTACAGCGACTGGATAGCAAATAACCATAAACGTATCGATGACCAGTCAACACACAACAAGAGACAGGAATGACCTTTCACATGCCAGCCAGTGACAAAAATTTATTTAACCCGACAGACACGCAGGAAACTGCGCAATCCCTGGAACTAGCCATCGCCCAGATCGATATGGCACTGAAGGAAGCCGACGATTCAGTGACTGAATTAATGGATGCAATGTCGACCATGTCATGCACTGTTACAACAATCGAAAAGACACTTGCCGCGCTGGGCAGAGAAAGTAATAACGCAGATACCATCGACATCATGAAAACTGAATGCGCACATGCCAATGAAGCCATGGGAAAAGCTATTATGGCATTTCAGTTCTATGATCGGTTAACCCAGCGATTTCAGCATGTGCATGAAAACCTGCTTGCAGTCGCAAACGTGATCCGGGCACCCGGCTCCGAACACCCTGCACTGTGGCGAAACTTGCGCGAAAAAATCAGCTCAGTCTACTCGCTTGAACAGGAACAGTGCCTGCTCCAGGATTTTAATTCAGCGAAGACACCATCAAATAATAACAATGGTCAAACATTGCACTACGCCTGCGATGATATAGAGCTTTTTTGATACGGCCATGACTAACCCAGGCACACATGAGATTGACCAGTCGGCTTCAGTACTGGCACAGACTTTCGAATACTCCGATGCTGACTTTCAATGCCTGCAAAAACTGGTTGCTCATCACACCGGCATTTCCCTGTCTGACAGCAAACGCGACCTGGTGTATGGCCGCCTGTCAAAACGCTTGCGCAGCCTCGGCCTTGAACGCTTTGACCAGTACATTGCATTATTAAATAACGACCCGGATGCAGAGCTTGAACATTTCACCAATGCCATCACGACCAATCTCACATCTTTTTTTCGCGAAAAACATCATTTTGAATATCTCGCAGAACACATAGTCCCTGACCTGCTGGAAAGGTATCGCACTACTGGGCGTATACGCATCTGGTCCGCCGGCTGTTCGACCGGTGAAGAACCGTATTCACTGGCGATGACACTCCGAGAGACCATAGCGGATATAG
Organism: uncultured Gammaproteobacteria bacterium; assembly: GCA_963847575.1. Classification (GTDB taxonomy): domain Bacteria; phylum Pseudomonadota; class Gammaproteobacteria; order SZUA-229; family SZUA-229; genus JASBSR01. The sequence continues at coordinate 16,321 of CAWKAL010000061.1, read as the reverse complement.
ATAAGCTTGATATACGCATTCTTGCCTCAGATCTTGATAGCAACGTGGTGCGAACAGCCGCGAGCGGTATTTATCCACTATCGAGCATCAAGGGACTGGACAAACAATACTGTCGACGCTGGTTCCGACGTGGCACAGGGTCGCATGAGGGCATGGCCCGGGTCATACCAGAAGTACAAAACCTGGTTGCATTTCGTCAACTAAACCTGATGCAGGAGTGGCCTATGCAGGGCCCATTTGATGTGATCTTCTGTCGCAATGTGGTGATTTATTTTGACAAGGAAACACAACGCAGGCTGTTTGATCGCTTCGCAAACATAATGCAACCCGATGGCCACCTGATTATTGGTCATTCTGAAACACTAAACTCGTGTTGTGATCGGTTTAAATTAATCGATAAAACCATTTACAAAAGGGTGTGCTAATGAGCACACCCTCGGTTTACCAGCCAACTGATGAAAAACAGCAGCGTCCTCCCGCACTGCCTGGATTTGAGCACATCAAACACTACTGGGATTCGCAACATGCCATTTATACCGTGCGCATTATGCCAGGCGAGTTTTATGTCTCGACTGCCAATGAAATGATCACTACCGTGCTCGGCTCGTGCGTATCCGCCTGTATTCGCGACACTAAAACCGGTGTCGGCGGCATGAACCATTTTATGCTACCCGAGGGTGAAAAATGCCCCACCAGCGGCGCCTGCCTGAGCACATCCGCACGCTACGGCAGCTATGCCATGGAACAGATGATTAACACCATCCTGGCAAATGGCGGACAGCGCGAACGGCTTGAAATAAAGTTATTCGGCGGCAGCCGCGTATTGAAAACATTGCATGATGTAGGCACCAGGAATATTGAATTTGTACGCACATTTCTCGAAATGGAAATGTTAACTGTGAAAAACGAAGACCTTGGCGGGCTACACCCGCGCAAAGTACTTTACTTTCCGGCGACGGGAAGAGTGCTTATGCGCCATCTCCCTATTTCGCAAGACGATGAAGTGGGCCAGCGCGAGCTGCAGTACAAACGTTCACTAGATGCCACGCCGATTACCGGCGCCATCGATCTATTCTGATACCGAATATCATGGAATTTACGCACGCCCCAATATCACTACTATGTAATCAGCCCACAGCGGGGTACGTGCAATGAATGCACCCGTTCGCGTACTGATTGTCGATGACTCTTCGTTAGCACGAAATATGCTGAGCAAGATCCTTGGCGATGACCCTGGCATTGAAGTAGTCGGTACAGCAACCGACCCCTATTCTGCACGCGGAAAAATCAAGCAGCTAAAACCCGATGTTTTAACACTCGATGTGCAGATGCCAAAAATGGATGGCATTACTTTTCTGGAAAACCTGATGCGCTTACATCCCATGCCTGTGGTAATGATTTCATGCATGACCACAAACGGTGCTGATATAACCCTGCAGGCACTCGAGATTGGCGCGATCGACTTCGTCACAAAACCCAAACTCGAAGATGAACGCGACATGGACAGCTATGCCAATGAAGTTATCAGCAAGGTAAAAGTCGCAGCGAGTTCAAATGTCCGTTCTCTCAGCAGGCAAATTAGCAATAAAAATAATTACAAGATCAGCCCTTATAACAACCCTGTTAAAGCCAGCCCTCAAGCCGACGTTAGCGCTGCCAAAACAACTGATTCGATAATTGCCATAGGCGCTTCAACCGGCGGCACCGAAGCTATCCGGGAAATCCTGACAACCCTGAAACACACCTCAAGCGCCATTATGATCACGCAACACATACCCGCTCTGTTCAGCGCACCGTTTGCAGCGCGACTCAATGCGGCCAGTGCTATGACGGTTTGCGAAGCCCAGGATGGCCAGTTGATATTGCAGGGGCATGTCTATGTTGCCCCGGGTGACCGGCATTTGAGGATTATTCGAGATGGCGCACATTTTCGATGCAAGCTGGATGATAGCGCACCGGTCAACATGCACCGGCCATCGGTGGATGTATTGTTTCAGTCTGTCGCAGAAGTTATCGGCACGCGCGCTATCGGTGTTTTGCTGACGGGGATGGGACGTGATGGTGCAAGTGGCCTCAAATTATTAAAGAATTCTGGCGCCGTGACGATTGCACAGGATAAGGATACCAGTCTTATCTGGGGCATGCCGGGCGCGGCAGTGAAGCTTGGCGCAGCCGAATACATATTGCCCCTGGGGAAGATTTCCGCCGCATTGACAACGCACAGCCAGGGCATGGAAGAAAACAGGAATCACACAAAATCTCCGGTAACGACTGTTGTACAACATTTTTAATATTAAAGAGGACAGATACAATGAATATTATGGTTATTGATGACAGCATGGCTATGCGCCTGATTGTAATGAAAACGCTCCGTGAAGCCGGATTCGACGGCCATAAAATTATTCAGGCTGAAGACGGTGCCAAAGCCTACGAGTTGATTAAGGCCGCCACGCCCGACCTGGTGCTATGTGACTGGAACATGCCGAACATGACGGGCCCTGAACTTTTACAGGCAATGAATGATGACGGCATTACCCCGACGTTTGGCTTTGTTACTACCGAGGCCACGGCGGAGATGAAAACCAAGGCTAGCGATATGGGCGCAAAATTTTTAATCGCAAAACCGTTTACACCCGACTCATTCAAATCAACGCTGGGCAAATATATAAACTAGCCAGCAGAATATTTCTGCGTACTGCCAACGGCAAATAGTTTCTGACAGCCATGCATTTGCTGATGATGTTTAACATGCGGCAGACCCAGGCGGGCATGTAAACAATTTATTTTACGAGGTAACACAATGTCCACAAAGCACCCATACCCGAGAAAGAAGATCTTCAGCAGATACTTGCCATGCTATATGGTGATGCTTTAAAGCTGGACAAGGGCAGCGCAATACCGACAGATGATGCCAGCAAATGCATGGTCGCAGTCTATGTGAATGACAACAATGAGCCTGTCACTGCCTGCATCTGCAACCACGAATTCATCGCATTTGCCCGGCGCAGCACTCACCATGATCCCGGCCGGCGGCGCGGAAGACGCAGCCAAATCGGCGACTTCTCAAATGATGGTGGGCAATCATCATGAAATTATGAAACATATGGCGACGCGACGTTATGAAAACCATCAATGCCCCACATCTCAAACTGACCAAGACCCACTAAAACCCGCAGAACTTCCCGACGGCGTCAAACCCATTGTGCTAGAGAGTGCAGGCAGGCAGACTTTACAGTCACCATCCCCGGGTACGGCGATGGCGCAATGTCGTTTCTTTGCACCTGAATCCAGGCCGGGCCTCGGCACCACCTTCGACCTGCAGCCACATAACATCGTGGCTGCACTGAATCAGGCATCGTGTGACTTTCTAAAGAACATCACCATGCTAAAACCGACTACACCATAACATCCCTCCTGCATTAAACCTGGACAAACTTAAAAGCTCTCAAGCTAAACACCTGAATTCAGCGGTTTGGCCTGAATCAAACACTATTTACAGGGCCTGAAGCCAGCCCCATACAAAACTCCGACACTGCACAGCCAAAGCGTGTAAAAAAGATTGCAGTTTGGATGAAAAATGGTTAAACATAGCCAAACACTCGAGTGACCTGGCAATGACGCGATCAGCTTTATTTTTAACCGGTGAGATGACCACTAAATTGCTGGTGCTGGTAGTCAGCCGAATATCTCGTTGGCCTGATAATTATGCAGGCCTACCAGCTCTGGTGAACCACGAGCTCCGCACCAGTATCCATTGTGCAGCGCCGGTTCGCAGCACGTTACCGGTAAAATCCGGGGCTGATGTTCGTCAGCTCGCTGCCTCGCACCTGTTCGGCGATACACTTGTGGTCGCGCCTGAGTACACCGAGATCAAAGAAGACAAATCCTCAACCTCACCTTGCGCGGCATCGTTGCCAATTCGCGGCGGCACTACCAGCCTGGCTATCATCGAGTCATCACCCAACAATGAAGAAACATTCGCGATTGGCGACAGCATATTTAACAACAGCACCTTAAATCATGTTGCCGACGACCATGTCATCCTCAAGCCAGAGCCGTCAGCTCGCCCGACTGCAACTGCCCGATCAGAATGTCGATGAAACCATCAGCGAAGAATTTCTGCCGCTGGCGCAGCCGGACTACCCCGAAGACACACCTGTCGAACCGCCCACTGTTGTTGAACAGCTGACGGAGCCTGAACAGATGGCCGAACCTGAAACAGATGGCAGAACCTGAAAATGACTATCGAACAACCCGAAGCCACCATGTTAGAAAACAGTGAAAACGCTGATTCTCAGCTTGAGGAATTCCAGGACCTCAGCAGGATATCGAACCCATGGCCTCTAGGCGCAGCCGGCAGTTCTTCACCTATATTTATCAAATTCATGCTGATTTGTGATCCAGGTCACTAAAACGAACCTTCAGCAGCCTGCTCTTTACGATGAATAAAACAGCCTGCTAACACTCACGGAGGGCAGCATGAAATCCCTAAATGCACCAAGTTTTTTCACCCGGTTACTGCTTGAATATCTCATCTCGACATCTGCCACTTTTGCAGCTATTTTCGTTAAATTTGATGGTATCGATGGTGAGTCCAATGATGCCAATCACGATAAATGGAGTGACGTACTTTCAGTCAACGAGAGCCTCACAACTGCCGATGGCCGCGCCACCGGTGCAACGCGTACACGTGGAGCAGCACGATACGAGGATATCGTCCTCAGCAAAAGAACTGGACAAGGCCAGCGTCAAACTCAGGGAAAAAGCTCGCCAGGGGTGAGGTTATTCCCAAGGTTGAAATTGAGGTCACTGCTACTTACTGGTGGCACGCGAGACATATTTCAGATATGAACTGAAAAACGTAGTGATCACCAGTTTCGACATGAACGCCTCCGGAAATGATGAAGCCGGCCCGCCCACGGAAAGCATCGTCGAATTTCGAGGAAATCAAGATCACTTACACTGAATTTGATGATATGTAACCAAAGGGGCAATGTCGAATTTACCTATAATGTCGAAACATGCGAGTAATCCTGTTTCATAGTTTTAAATAATGAGAGTGGGACAGATTATCAACCGCTTACAGAACCTATTCGCTGCAGACAAAATCGTTAACGGTTTCACGATCTCAGACGCCCACTGCGCTATGGTCACGATTAGTCCTTTTACTGTGCATTACACTATTTGCTGTTTCCTTAGTTGCCTGCAGCAGCGAAGACGAAGATACCACCGACTCCACGGAAGCAAGATCACCAAAACCAGTGAAGATGATGGTTCATCAGCAACCACTGCCAGCACCAACTCTACAACTACCACCGCCACCGCCACGGCGAGCGAGCCTGCACCTGCCGCTGGCGGACTCGTAACATTGCCGTCGACGCCGATTACCAATGCCAACCCCCTGCCCGCATTGAGCGTCAGCGATTATGTTGTCGTCAGTTCACGCCGCACCGGTCGTACCGGGACTGAATACACGCTGAAAATCAAGTCGCCAACGCAGGTTCGCAACGTTATGAAAACGTGCTGGCCACCCTGGTCGGTGCGCCGGCGCACATCAACATCATTGACAGCATAGTCAACCTGGACAAGGCGCCGCCCAACGCCGTGGTACCTGCGGATACTTTCATCATCGACGTGAATCTCGCGGTCAGCACCAGTTTCGAAGACCTGCAATGGAATTTTGAAGGTGATGTTGCGCAACCACCGCCACCGCCGCCTTCTGGTGGCCCTTCAGCCCCCGGCATTTTCATGAGATCGATGGTAATGCGATCCCCGGTGAATCCACCAGCGCATCACAAAGACTGGATTGTCAGCGTTCAACTGCGTCGCGACAACCTGGCAGTGCATGCGCATACGCAGTTCGTTTGTGTTTGATGGTGTCACGGCTGACAAACAGCTGGATAAGAGCAGCCCCAAACTCAGGGAAGCCGGTCGAAGGCCGTTTCTTCGGCGAAATCAAGATCGATATCATTACATCGTGCGGCGGCGGCAACTATACCGCGTATGCCATTACCTTGAGTTCCGCCAAGATCGCAGCCTTGCTTCTTCGATCGCCAGCAATGAAACGCCAAACGAGCAAGTCGGTTTAATTTATTCACGCATCGAGACGATGTACCACCCGGTCAAGAACGACTGCACCCTGGTGCATCTAATTACAATGGCAGTTTGTTAGGCCTGTAGGAGTATTAAAAATATGTCCCAGACACTCAAATTTCTCACAGCTGCTATTACTGGCAGCTGTGAATGTGCATGCAACCGTGATTGAGTACACGCTCGACGATCTCGGTGGTGGCAGCTGCAGTATAATTACACGGTCACGAATGGTTGCCTGTTGTCCCGCTAAACGAATTTACAATGGATTTTGAACTCGGTCTATGAAAACCTCAGCGTGGTAGGCCTTTCGCCGCGGGCTGGGATGACATGCTCGTTATGGGACTCAATGACGGCTATTACGCATTTTTTTGTTTGTACTTGCCGCAGGTGAGAGCGCAGGCATCTTTTCCCGTAAGCTTTGACTGGCTGGGTGTCGGCAGCCTGCGGATGAGCAGTTTTTTGAAATGTCGTATTGCCGTACTCGATGACGGCATGACCACACTGGCACCGCCAGTGCCCTTACCTGGTGCGGCGCTGCTGTTTCTCAATGGCATAGGCCTGCTGGGCGTGTGACACTGCAACGAATAATCATTCCAGCTCACCCACCAGCGCGGCAAATTTCAGGCTGTCGCGTAAGGCTGTAATTTCATCGTCGAGAGCAAAAATCCCGCACGTCGCTGGCGCGCCGGATTTACCCAGCGCCTCACCACGCCGTTTTTTATAAAGCGATTTCGAGGTGCTGCACCAGGCTTTTCATTTCATCATCCGGGAAATCACGCAGCTCGAGGTAGCTGAACAGGGCTTTGAAACAAAAGCATAGTACTTGGAAGTGATCGACATAGGTTTCGACCACGACCAGAAACTCTTGCTGACTTCAAGATTTTTATTGCGCAGCATAGGCGTATTCAGTCAGTGGTCAATATCTGAGGTACCGACTTATCTCGTTCGCATGTCTAGCTATGAGCGTGAAAATTTCTGGTTGTGCCTTAGGCATGGATGATGGTGTAGCGTCCTTATTCTGGTTTGCACTGTGAAAGTGGGTTCTGTTCAAAACAAACTGCCTAGCATTATTAACACATCCTTCCGGTAGATGAAACTGCCACCCCCCGATACATGTTTCTGCAAAATCCAAAATCCACAATATTTTGTGCTTTAATCCTTTTCATTTCAAGTTCAAAAACAGGATTGCGGGCTTGCACAAAGAAACCACACTGACCGGGGAATGGTATAACTTACACAAACCATTTGAGTTTGCACAACAAAACACCTATCTAACTGATTCACCTGACTATTCCAGAACGTGTACGAATATTGCATTTATAAGGAAGTAGATGCCGGTTATCGTGTTTTGTCTCATTTGGCCCAGTATGCCTGGCAGGGCCGGGTTTCCGGGCGATTTTACAATTTCGACTGACGACGGGGAGCCAGCATCTACTTCCTTATATGCAATATTCGTACACGTTCTGGAATAGTCAGGTGAATCAGTTAGATAGGTGTTTTGTTGTGCAAACTCAAATGGTTTGTGTAAGTTATACCGACTTTCCCCGTCGGCAGGTGTGGTTTCTTTGTGCAAGCCCGCAATCCCTGTTTTAATTTGAAATGAAAAGGATTAAAGCACAAAATATTGTGGATTTTGGATTTTGCAGAAACTATATATCGGGGGGTGGCAGTTTCATCTACCGGAAGGATGTGTTAATAATGCTAGGCAGTTTGTTGAACAGAACCCGGCTTCACAGTGCAAACCAGAATAAGGACGCTACACCATCATCCATGCCTAAGGCACAACCAGAAATTTTCACGCTCATAGCTGAGCATGCCGACGATGAGTCCGGTACCCTGTCGTCCCCCGAGAATATTGACCAGCTGACTGAATACGCCTGCGCCATGCTGCGCAATAAAAATCTTGAAGTCAGCAAGGTGCGGCCGTTTTTCTGGTCGATGGTCGAAACCTATGTCGATCGCTTCCAGGTCTATCCTTTTGATGTCTTCAAAGCCCTGTTCAGCTACCTCGAGCTGCGTGATTTCCCGGATGATGAAATGAAAAGCCTGGTGCAACAGCTCGAATCGCTTTATAAAAAACAGCATGGTGAGGCGCTGGGTAAATCCGGCGCGCCAGCGACGTCGCATGAGTCTCTCGACGATGAAATTACAGCCTTACGCGACAGCCTGAAATTTGCCGCGCTGGTGGGTGAGCTGGAGAAATAATTTATACGTTTGCGGCGGTTAATGTCGCGCGTCTGCGGAAGTGTGCCATGCCCGCCAGCAGGCCTATGCCATTGAGAAACAGCAGCGCCGCACCGGGTAAGGGCACTGGCGGTGCCAGTGTGGTCATGCCGTCATCGAGTACGGCAAAATTATTATCCGGATCGACGATTTCAAAAAACTGCTCATCCGGCAGGCTGCCGACACCCAGCCAGTCAAAGCTTACGGAAAAGATGCCTGCGCTCTCACCTGCGGCGAGTCCTGCAAACAAAAAAGAATCGTAATAGCCGTCATTGAGTCCCATAAAGGAACCCGGCTGAACCAGCATGTCATCCCAGCCCGCGGGCGAAGTTACCACGCTGAGGTTTTCATACAGACCGAGTTCAAAATAGATTGTAAATTCGTTTAGCGGGACAACAGGCAAATCATTCGTGACCGTGTAATTATACTGCCAGCTGCCACCACCGAGATCGTCGAGCGTGTACTCAATCACGGTTGCATGCACATTCACAGCTGCCAGTAATAGCAGGCTGCTGAGAAATTTGAGTGTCTGGGACATATTTTTAATACTCCTACAGGCCTAACAAACTGCCGTCCTGGGTCGAATACACCGGGGGCAACAGGGTGCAGTCGTTCTTGACCGGGGTGTACATGGTCTCGATGCGTGAATAAATTAAACCGACTTGCTCGTTTGGCGTTTCATTGCTGGCGATCAAAGACAAGGCTGCAATCTTGGCGGAACTCAAGGTAATGGCATACGCGGTATAGTTGCCGCCGCCGCACGATGTAATGATATCGATCTTGATTTCGCCGAAGAAACGGCCTTCAACCAGGGCTTCCCTGAGTTTGGGGCTGCTCTTATCCAGCTGTTTGTCAGCCGTGACACCATCAAACACAAACGAACTGCGTATGCGCGTGCTGCCGCTGGTGCCCAGGTTGTCGCGACGCAGGCCTTCGGTGAACGCTGATAGTACAATCCAGTCTTTGTGTGATGCGCTGGTGGATTCACCGGGGATCGCATTACCATCGATACTCATGAAAATGCCGGGGGCTGAAGGGCCACCAGAAGGCGGCGGTGGTGGCGGTGGTTGCGCAACATCACCTTCAAAATTCCATTGCAGGTCTTCGAAACTGGTGCTGACCGCGAGATTCACGTCGATGATGAAAGTATCCGGGCTCAGTACCACGGCGTTGGGCGGCACCGTGTCCAGGTTGACTATGCTGTCAATGATGTTGATGTGCGCCGGCGCACCGACCAGGGTGGCCAGCACGTTTTCATAACGTTGCGAACCTGCGTTGGCGACTTTGATTTTCAGCGTGTATTCAGTCCGGGTACGACCGGTGCGGCGTGAACTGACGACAACATAATCGCTGACGCTCAATGCGGGCAGGGGGTTGGCATTGGTAATCGGCGTCGACGGCAATGTTACGAGTCCGCCAGCGGCAGGTGCAGGCTCGCTCGCGGTGGCGGTGGCGGTGGTAGTTGTAGAGTTGGTGCTGGCAGTGGTTGCTGATGAACCATCATCTTCACTGGTTTTGGTGGTGCTTTCTTCCGTGGAGTCGGTGGTATCTTCGTCTTCGCTGCTGCAGGCAACTAAGGAAACAGCAAATAGTGTGATGCACAGTAAAAGGACTAATCGTGACCATAGCGCAGTCGCATTAGATCGTGAAACCGTTAACGATTTTGTCTGCAGCGAATAAGTTCGATGTAAGCGGTTCATAATCTGTCCACTCTCATTATTTAAAACTATGAAGACGGATTACTCGCCTGTCTCGACATTATAGGTAAATTCGACATTGCCCTTGTTGCTACCCGTGTCGTCAAATTCAGTGTAAGTGATCTTGATTTCCTCGAAATTCAACGAGACGTTTTCCGTGGGCGGGCCGGCTTCATCATTTCCGGAGGCGTTCATGTCGAAACTGGTGATCACTACGTTTTTCAGTTCATATCTGAAATATGTCTCGCGTGCGCCACCGTAAGTAGCAGTGACCTCAATTTCAACCTTGGGAATAACCTGGCCCCTGGCGAGCTTTTCCCTGAGTTTGACGCTGGCCTTGTCCAGTTCTTTGCTGAGGACGATATCCTCGTATCGTGCTGCTCCGCGTGTACGCGTTGCACCGGTGGCGCCGCCATCGGGCAGAGTGAGGCTCTCGTTGACTGAAAGTACGTCACTCCATTTATCGTGATTGGCATCAGTGGACTCACCATCGATACCATCAAATTTAACGAAAATAGCTGCCTGGGCAGATGCTGCGAGCAATAGCAGGCTGGATGCAAGCAGTAACCGGGTGAAAAAACTTGGTGCATTTAGGGATTTCATGCTGCCCTCCGTGAGTGTTAGCAGGCTGTTTTATTCATCGTAAAGAGCAGGCTGCTGAAAGTAAAGCCACGTTTTAGTGACCTGGATCACAAATCAGCATGAATTTGATAAATATAGTGAACTTCTGCCGGCTGCGCCTTAAGGCCGGGGTTCGATATCCTGCTGAGGGTCCTGGAATTCCTCAAGCTGAGAATCAGCGTTTTCACTGTTTTCTAACATGGTGGCTTCGGGTTGTTCGATAGTCATTTCAGGTTCTGCCATCTGTTCAGGTTCTGCCATCTGTTCAGGTTCGGCCATCTGTTCAGGCTCTGTCAGCTGTTCAACAACAGTAGGCGGTTCGACAGGTGTGTCTTCAAGGTAGTCCGGCTGCGCCAGCGGCAAAAATTCTTCGCTGATGGTTTCATCGACATTCTGATCGGGCAGTTGCAGGCGGGCGAGCTGACCGTTGCTGCGCTTGAGGATGACATGGTCGTCGGCAACATGATTTAAGGTGCCCTTGTTGAATATGCTGTCGCCGATCGCAAATGTTTCTTCGTTGTTGGGTGATGACTCGATAATGGCCAGGCTGGTATTGCCGCCGCGATTGGCAACGATGCCGCGCAAGGTGAGGTTGAGAGACTTGTCTTCTTTGATCTCGGTGTACTCTGGCGCGACCACACGTGTATCGCCGAACAGGTGCGAGGCAGCCAGCTGACGAACATCAGCCCCGGATTTTACCGGTAACGTGCTGCGAACCGGTGCTGCCGCAATCGATACTGGTGCGGACTGCGTGGTTCGCCAGAGCTGGTAGGCCTGCATAATTATCAGGCCGGCGAATACTGCGCTGACTACCAGCACCAGCAATTTAGTGGTCATCTCACCGGTTAAAAATAAAGCTGATCGCGTCATTGCCAGGTCACTCGAGTGTTTGGCTATGTTTAAGCATTTTTCATCCAAACTGCAATCTTTTTTACACGCTTTGGCTGTGCAGTGTCGGAGTTTTGTATGGGGCTGGCTTCAGGCCCTGTAAATAGTGTTTGATTCAGGCCAAAGCGCTGAATACAGGTGTTTAGACTGAGAGCTTTTAAGTTTGTCCAGGTTTAATGCAGGAGGATGTTATGGTGTAGTCGGTTTTAGCATGGTGATGTTATTTAGAAAGTCACACGATGCCTGATTCAGTGCAGCCACGATGTTATGTGGCTGCAGGTCGAAGGTGGTGCCAAGGCCCGGCCTGGATTCAGGTGCAAAGAAACGACATTGCGCCATCGCCGTACCCGGGGATGGTGACTGTAAAGTCTGCCCTGCCTGCACTCTCTAGCACAATGGGTTTGACGCCGTCGGGAAGTTCTGCGGGTTTACTGTAAATCTTGTCCAGTTTGAGATGCGGGGCATTGCTGGTTTTCATAAACACGCGTGAGCATATGTTCATAATTTCATGATGATTGCCCAGCATCATTTCTGAGAAGTCGCCCGATTTGGCTGCGTCTTCCGCGCCGCCGGCCGGGATCATGGTGAGTGCTGCGCCGGCAAATGCGATGAATTCGTGGTTGCAGATGCAGGCAGTGACAGGCTCATTGTTGTCATTCACATAGACTGCGACCATGCATTTGCTGGCATCATCTGTCGGTATTGCGCTGCCCTTGTCCAGCTTTAAAGCATCACCATATAGCATGGCAAGTATCTGCTGAAGATCTTCTTTCTCGGGTATGGGGTGCTTTGTGGACATTGTGTTACCTCGTAAAATAAATTGTTTACATGCCCGCCTGGGTCTGCCGCATGTTAAACATCATCAGCAAATGCATGGCTGTCAGAAACTATTTGCCGTTGGCAGTACGCAGAAATATTCTGCTGGCTAGTTTATATATTTGCCCAGCGTTGATTTGAATGAGTCGGGTGTAAACGGTTTTGCGATTAAAAATTTTGCGCCCATATCGCTAGCCTTGGTTTTCATCTCCGCCGTGGCCTCGGTAGTAACAAAGCCAAACGTCGGGGTAATGCCGTCATCATTCATTGCCTGTAAAAGTTCAGGGCCCGTCATGTTCGGCATGTTCCAGTCACATAGCACCAGGTCGGGCGTGGCGGCCTTAATCAACTCGTAGGCTTTGGCACCGTCTTCAGCCTGAATAATTTTATGGCCGTCGAATCCGGCTTCACGGAGCGTTTTCATTACAATCAGGCGCATAGCCATGCTGTCATCAATAACCATAATATTCATTGTATCTGTCCTCTTTAATATTAAAAATGTTGTACAACAGTCGTTACCGGAGATTTTGTGTGATTCCTGTTTTCTTCCATGCCCTGGCTGTGCGTTGTCAGGGCGGCGGAAATCTTCCCCAGGGGCAATATGTATTCGGCTGCGCCAAGCTTCACTGCCGCGCCCGGCATGCCCCAGATAAGACTGGTATCCTTATCCTGTGCAATCGTCACGGCGCCAGAATTCTTTAATAATTTGAGGCCACTTGCACCATCACGTCCCATCCCCGTCAGCAAAACACCGATAGCGCGCGTGCCGATAACTTCTGCGACAGACTGAAACAATACATCCACCGATGGCCGGTGCATGTTGACCGGTGCGCTATCATCCAGCTTGCATCGAAAATGTGCGCCATCTCGAATAATCCTCAAATGCCGGTCACCCGGGGCAACATAGACATGGCCCTGTAATATCAACTGGCCATCCTGGGCTTCGCAAACCGTCATAGCACTGGCCGCATTGAGTCGCGCTGCAAACGGTGCGCTGAACAGAGCGGGTATGTGTTGCGTGATCATAATGGCGCTTGAGGTGTGTTTCAGGGTTGTCAGGATTTCCCGGATAGCTTCGGTGCCGCCGGTTGAAGCGCCGATGGCAATTATCGAATCAGTTGTTTTGGCAGCGCTAACGTCGGCTTGATGGCTGGCTTTATCGGGGTTGTTATAAGGGCTGATCTTGTAATTATTTTTATTGCTAATTTGCCTGCTGAGAGAACGGACATTTGAACTCGCTGCGACTTTTACCTTGCTGATAACTTCATTGGCATAGCTGTCCATGTCGCGTTCATCTTCGAGTTTGGGTTTTGTGACGAAGTCGACCGCGCCGATCTCGAGTGCCTGCAGGGTTATATCAGCACCGTTTGTGGTCATGCATGAAATCATTACCACAGGCATGGGATGTAAGCGCATCAGGTTTTCCAGAAAAGTAATGCCATCCATTTTTGGCATCTGCACATCGAGCGTTAAAACATCGGGTTTTAGCTGCTTGATTTTTCCGCGTGCAGAATAGGGGTCGGTTGCTGTACCGACTACTTCAATGCCAGGGTCATTGCCAAGGATCTTGCTCAGCATATTTCGTGCTAACGAAGAGTCATCAACAATCAGTACGCGAACGGGTGCATTCATGGCACGTACCACGCTGTGGGCTGATGGCATAATTGTGAAACTGGAGCGTGAGTGAATATCATGACATTCGGTATCAGAAAAGATCGATAGCGCCGGTAATCGGCGTGGCGTCGAGTGAACGTTTGTACTGCAGCTCGCGCTGGCCCACTTTATCATCCTGCGAAATAGGGAGATGGCGCATAAGCACTCTTCCCGTCGCCGGAAAGTAAAGTACTTTGCGCGGGTGTAGTCCGCCCAGGTCTTCGTTTTCCACAGCTAACATTTCCATTTCGAGAAATGTACGTACAAATTCAATATTCCTGGTGCCTACATCATGCAATGTCTTCAACACGCGGCTGCCGCCGAATAACTTTATTTCAAGCCGTTCGCGTTGCCCGCCATTTGCCAGGATGGTGTTAATCATCTGTTCCATGGCATAGCTGCCGTAGCGTGCGGATGTGCTCAGGCAGGCGCCGCTGGTGGGGCATTTTTCACCCTCGGGTAACATAAAATGGTTCATGCCGCCGACACCGGTTTTAGTGTCGCGGATGCAGGCGGATACGCATGAGCCAAGCACGGTAGTGATCATTTCATTGGCAGTCGAGACATAAAACTCGCCTGGCATAATGCGCACGGTATAAATGGCATGTTGCGAATCCCAGTAGTGTTTGATGTGCTCAAATCCAGGCAGTGCGGGTGGGCGCTGTGGCCTTTCATCATCTGGCTGGTTAACCGAGGGCGTACTCATTAGTACGTCCTTTTGTAAATGGTTTTATCGATTAATTTAAACCGATCACAACACGAATTTAGTGTTTCAGAATGACCAATAATCAGGTGGCCATCGGGTTGCATTATGTTTGCGAAGCGATCAAACAGCCTGCGTTGTGTTTCCTTGTCAAAATAAATCACCACATTGCGACAGAAGATCACATCAAACGGGCCCTGCATGGGCCACTCCTGCATCAGGTTTAGTTGACGAAATGCAACCAGGTTTTGTACTTCTGGTATGACCCGGGCCATGCCCTCATGCGACCCTGTGCCACGTCGGAGCCAGCGTCGACAGTATTGTTTGTCCAGCCCCTTGATGCTCGATAGTGGATAAATACCGCTCGCGGCTGTTCGCACCACGTTGCTATCAAGATCTGAGGCAAGAATGCGTATATCAAGCTTATCTATATCCGCTATGGTCTCTCGGAGTGTCATCGCCAGTGAATACGGTTCTTCACCGGTCGAACAGCCGGCGGACCAGATGCGTATACGCCCAGTAGTGCGATACCTTTCCAGCAGGTCAGGGACTATGTGTTCTGCGAGATATTCAAAATGATGTTTTTCGCGAAAAAAAGATGTGAGATTGGTCGTGATGGCATTGGTGAAATGTTCAAGCTCTGCATCCGGGTCGTATATTTTAATAATGCAATGTACTGGTCAAAGCGTTCAAGGCCGAGGCTGCGCAAGCGTTTCCCACAGGCGGCCATACACCAGGTCGCGTTTGCTGTCAGACAGGGAAATGCCGGTGTGATGAGCAACCAGTTTTTGCAGGCATTGAAAGTCAGCATCGGAGTATTCGAAAGTCTGTGCCAGTACTGAAGCCGACTGGTCAATCTCATGTGTGCCTGGGTTAGTCATGGCCGTATCAAAAAAGCTCTATATCATCGCAGGCGTAGTGCAATGTTTGACCATTGTTATTATTTGATGGTGTCTTTGATGAAGTAAAATCCTGGAGCAGGCATTGTTCCTGTTCAAGCGAGTAGACAGAGCTGATTTTATCGCGCAAGTTTCGCCACAGGGCGGGATGTTCGGAGCCGGGTGCCCGGATCACGTTTGCGACAGCAAGCAGGTTTTCATGTACATGCTGGAATCGCTGGGTTAAGCGATCATAGAACTGAAACGCCATAATAGCTTTTCCCATGGCTTCATTGGCATGTGCGCATTCGGAAGTCATAATATCGATGGTTTCTGCGTTATGGTTTTCGTTGCCCAGCGCTACAAGTGTCTTTTCGATTGTGGTGACAGTGCACGACATGGTTGACATTGCATCCATTAATTCAGTCACAGAATCGTCAGCTTCCTTGAGTGCCATATCGATCTGGGCGATGGCAAGTTCCAGGGATTGCGCGGTTTCCTGCGTGTCTGTCGGGTTGAATAAATCTTTGTCGCTGGCTGTCATGTGAAATGTCTTACCTGTAGTTTGATTTGCATTGACTGGGCATGAATACGTTTTATGGCATTTGCTATCCAGTTGCATCCTGCAGCAGTAGTACAGTTTCCATGCCGGTCAGGCTGGCTGTATTGATTAATGGCTCGGAGGGCGAATGCCATTTCACACTATGGCCCTTGTTCTCGATTTCGCGCACGAAGGCCAGAAGCAGTTG
>CAWKAL010000060.1:0-53007 GCA_963847575.1 uncultured Gammaproteobacteria bacterium | reverse complement strand
TTGGCAGTACGCAGAAATATTCTGCTGGCTAGTTTATATATTTGCCCAGCGTTGATTTGAATGAGTCGGGTGTAAACGGTTTTGCGATTAAAAATTTTGCGCCCATATCGCTAGCCTTGGTTTTCATCTCCGCCGTGGCCTCGGTAGTAACAAAGCCAAACGTCGGGGTAATGCCGTCATCATTCATTGCCTGTAAAAGTTCAGGGCCCGTCATGTTCGGCATGTTCCAGTCACATAGCACCAGGTCGGGCGTGGCGGCCTTAATCAACTCGTAGGCTTTGGCACCGTCTTCAGCCTGAATAATTTTATGGCCGTCGAATCCGGCTTCACGGAGCGTTTTCATTACAATCAGGCGCATAGCCATGCTGTCATCAATAACCATAATATTCATTGTATCTGTCCTCTTTAATATTAAAAATGTTGTACAACAGTCGTTACCGGAGATTTTGTGTGATTCCTGTTTCTTCGATGCCCTGGCTGTGCGTTGTCAATGCGGCGGAAATCTTCCCCAGGGGCAATATGTATTCGGCTGCGCCAAGCTTCACTGCCGCGCCCGGCATGCCCCAGATAAGACTGGTATCCTTATCCTGTGCAATCGTCACGGCGCCAGAATTCTTTAATAATTTGAGGCCACTTGCACCATCACGTCCCATCCCCGTCAGCAAAACACCGATAGCGCGCGTGCCGATAACTTCTGCGACAGACTGAAACAATACATCCACCGATGGCCGGTGCATGTTGACCGGTGCGCTATCATCCAGCTTGCATCGAAAATGTGCGCCATCTCGAAGTAATCCCAAATGCCAGGTACCCGGGGCAACATAACATGCCCCTGCAATATCAACTGGCCATCCTGGGCTTCGCAAACCGTCATAGCACTGGCCGCATTGAGTCCTCGCGCTGCAAACGGTGCGCTGAACAGAGCGGGTATGTGTTGCGTGATCATAATGGCGCTTGAGGTGTGTTTCAGGGTTGTCAGGATTTCCCGGATAGCTTCGGTGCCGCCGGTTGAAGCGCCTATGGCAATTATCGAATCAGTTGTTTTGGCAGCGCTAACGTCGGCTTGAGGGCTGGCTTTAACAGGGTTGTTATAAGGGCTGATCTTGTAATTATTTTTATTGCTAATTTGCCTGCTGAGAGAACGGACATTTGAACTCGCTGCGACTTTTACCTTGCTGATAACTTCATTGGCATAGCTGTCGATGTCGCGTTCATCTTCGAGTTTGGGTTTTGCTAACGAAGTCGATCGCGCCAATCTCGAGTGCCTGCAGGGTTATATCAGGCACCGTTTGTGGTCATGCATGAAATCATTACCACAGGCATGGGATGTAAGCGCATCAGGTTTTCCAGAAAAGTAATGCCATCCATTTTTGGCATCTGCACATCGAGTGTTAAAACATCGGGTTTTAGCTGCTTGATTTTTCCGCGTGCAGAATAGGGGTCGGTTGCTGTACCGACTACTTCAATGCCAGGGTCATCGCCAAGGATCTTGCTCAGCATATTTCGTGCTAACGAAGAGTCATCGACAATCAGTACGCGAACGGGTGCATTCATTGCACGTACCCCGCTGTGGGCTGATTACATAGTAGTGATATTGGGGCGTGCGTAAATTCCATGATATTCGGTATCAGAATAGATCGATGGCGCCGGTAATCGGCGTGGCATCTAGTGAACGTTTGTACTGCAGCTCGCGCTGGCCCACTTCATCGTCTTGCGAAATAGGGAGATGGCGCATAAGCACTCTTCCCGTCGCCGGAAAGTAAAGTACTTTGCGCGGGTGTAGCCCGCCAAGGTCTTCGTTTTCCACAGTTAACATTTCCATTTCGAGAAATGTGCGTACAAATTCAATATTCCTGGTGCCTACATCATGCAATGTTTTCAATACGCGGCTGCCGCCGAATAACTTTACTTCAAGCCGTTCGCGCTGTCCGCCATTTGCCAGGATGGTGTTAATCATCTGTTCCATGGCATAGCTGCCGTAGCGTGCGGATGTGCTCAGGCAGGCGCCGCTGGTGGGGCATTTTTCACCCTCGGGTAGCATAAAATGGTTCATGCCGCCGACACCGGTTTTAGTGTCGCGAATACAGGCGGATACGCACGAGCCGAGCACGGTAGTGATCATTTCATTGGCAGTCGAGACATAAAACTCGCCTGGCATAATGCGCACGGTATAAATGGCATGTTGCGAATCCCAGTAGTGTTTGATGTGCTCAAATCCAGGCAGTGCGGGAGGACGCTGCTGTTTTTCATCAGTTGGCTGGTAAACCGAGGGTGTGCTCATTAGCACACCCTTTTGTAAATGGTTTTATCGATTAATTTAAACCGATCACAACACGAGTTTAGTGTTTCAGAATGACCAATAATCAGGTGGCCATCGGGTTGCATTATGTTTGCGAAGCGATCAAACAGCCTGCGTTGTGTTTCCTTGTCAAAATAAATCACCACATTGCGACAGAAGATCACATCAAACGGGCCCTGCATGGGCCACTCCTGCATCAGGTTTAGTTGACGAAATGCAACCAGGTTTTGTACTTCTGGTATGACCCGGGCCATGCCCTCATGCGACCCTGTGCCACGTCGGAACCAGCGTCGACAGTATTGTTTGTCCAGTCCCTTGATGCTCGATAGTGGATAAATACCGCTCGCCGCTGTTCGCACCACGTTGCTATCAAGATCTGAGGCGAGAATACGTATATCAAGCTTATCTATATCAGGTATGGCTTCTCGGAGTGTCATCGCCAGTGAATACGGTTCTTCACCGGTCGAACAGCCGGCGGACCAGATGCGTATGCGCCCGGTGGTGCGATATCTGTCCAGCAGCACAGGGACTATGTGTTCTGCGAAATAATCGAAATGATGTTTTTCGCGGAAAAAAGATGTGAGATTGGTCGTGATGGCATTGGTAAAATGCTCAAGCTCTGCATCCGGGTCGTTATTTAATAATGCAATGTACTGGTCAAAGCGTTCAAAGCCGAGGCTGCGCAAGCGTTTTGACAGGCGGCCATACACCAGGTCGCGTTTGCTGTCCGACAGGGAAATTCCGGTGTGATGTGCAACCAGTTTTTGCAGGCATTGAAAGTCAGCATCGGAGTATTCGAAAGTATGTGCCAGTACTGAAGCCGACTGGTCAATCTCATGTGTGCCTGGGTTAGTCATGGCGCGTATCAAAAAAGCTCTATATCATCGCAGGCGTAGTGCAATGTTTGACCATTGTTATTATTTGATGGTGTCTTCGATGAATTAAAATCCTGGAGCAGGCACTGTTCCTGTTCAAGCGAGTAGACAGAGCTGATTTTATCGCGCAAGTTTCGCCACAGTGCAGGGTGTTCGGAGCCGGGTGCCCGGATCACGTTTGCGACTGCAAGCAGGTTTTCATGTACATGCTGAAATCGCTGGGTTAAGCGATCATAGAACTGAAACGCCATAATAGCTTTTCCCATGGCTTCATTGGCATGTGCGCATTCGGAAGTCATAATATCGATGGTTTCTGCGTTATGATTTTCGTTGCCCAGCGCTACAAGTGTCTTTTCGATTGTGGTGACAGTGCACGACATGGTCGACATTGCATCCATTAATTCAGTCACAGAATCGTCAGCTTCCTTGAGTGCCATATCGATCTGGGCGATGGCAAGTTCCAGGGATTGCGCAGTTTCCTGCGTGTCTGTCGGGTTAAATAAATCTTTGTCGCTGGCTGGCATGTGAAAGGTCATTCCTGTCTTTTGTTTGCGTTGACTGGTCATGATACGTTTTATGGTTATTTGCTATCCAGTCGCTGTCCTGCAACAGGAGTTCAGTTTCCATGCCGGTCAGGCTGGCTGTATTGATTAATGGCTCGGAGGGTGAATGCCATTTCACACTATGGCCCTTGTTCTCGATTTCGCGCACGAAGGCCAGAAGCAGTTGCAGGCTGGCAGTATCGATAGTTTCGACTTTGCTTGCGTATAGATTTACATCGGTGTCTTTGGCGACACACTTGATGAGCCTGTCACGCAACCTGTTAACGACACTAATACCCTGGTCGTTAGCAAGCGTGATTCTGCTGGACTTTTTACTGGTCGCGCTGGCGCTTGTTGTATCTGTTTTCATCATGCGGTTCCTGTCAGCTAAATCGTCAATCTGCCGCCCAGTTCAGGCAGCGACCATGGCCCAGCCCCGCCGGGCCGGGTGTGAGTTAATTCATTGGCGCACTCTATATATCGGTTTGTCTGGATGCAGTCTTTAATCTAATGGCGGCTATCGATATATCGCAGCGTCAGATAAGCCCCGGCATGCTAAAACTCCTGCCATTCACTGTCATCCGTGCCGGTGGCCTGGTGCGAGGCGGGCGGAGGCGTTTTGACCGGTGCCAGCGCGGTGGCCTTTTCGTTCCACGGGCGTTGATGTGAACGCCGATCATCCACGGCGCCCTGGCTGACAGATTTGTCAGTGGTGAAAAAACTCACCAGCTCATTGAGATTGAGCGCCTGTTTGCTCATCGACTCGCTCGCCGCGGCAGCTTCTTCGACCAGCGCCGCGTTCTGCTGTGTCATCTCGTCCATGTGGTTGATTGACTTGTTGACCTGGTCAATCCCGACCGACTGTTCCTGGCTGGCCGCCGCGATCTCGGCGACGATTTCGCTGACCTTCTTCACCGAGCTCATGATCTGCTCCAGCGTCTTGCCTGATTCATCCACCAGTTTCGAACCTTCATCGACCTTGAGTACGCTGTCCTCGATCAGGCCCTTGATCTCCTTCGCCGCCGTGGCACTGCGCCCGGCGAGGTTACGCACTTCGCTGGCGACCACGGCAAAGCCGCGGCCCTGTTCACCGGCACGCGCTGCCTCGACGGCCGCGTTCAGTGCCAGCAGGTTGGTCTGGAAAGCGATTTCATCGATGACCCCGGTGATATCGGCAATCTTTTTCGAGGCACTGGTGATTTCACTCATGGCCGAAACCGCATTACTGACCACGTCACCGCCTTTCTCTGCCTGGTCGCGCGCGCTGGCGGCGAGCTGGTTGGCCTGGCTGGCATTGTCAGCATTCTGTTTGACCGTCGCCGTCATCTGTTCCATGCTCGACGCGGTTTCTTCCAGGTTGGAGGCCTGCTGCTCGGTGCGCTGCGACAGGTTGGTGTTGCCCTGCGCGAGCTCGTGCGAGCCAGTGAGTACGGCATCGGCATTGGTGCTGATACCTTCGAGTACCTCGGTGAGTTTTGCGAGGGTGGCATTGGCGTCGTTCTTGAGTTTGCCGAAGGTGCCCTGGTAGTCTGATTCGATGTTATGCGTCAGGTCGCCGCGCGCCATTGAAGCCAGCACGCTTACGGTGTCATTAATCACGCGCTCACTGACATCAACCAGGTCATTGATTCCCTTGCTTAGCATCTCGAAGAAACCAGACTTGTCTGTCATTACGATACGCTGCGACAGATCACCATGCAGGGAAGCATTGACGATTCCCTGTATTTCATTTTCGATGGCGACTTCCTGGGTGCGTTCCTGCCATTCGATGACATTGCCCAGGTGAACGTCATGATCGTCAATAATCGGATTGACGATTATGCGCAAGTGATGGCCGCAGAGCTCAATGTCATCAGTAAACCCGGTTTCAAGTTTTTGTGAGTTAGCGAGGGTATTATGCAGTAGCCCTATATCGGTGCCAGCCAGCTTGCTGGTATCAAACTCGGGCAGTGCCTTTTGAATGTCATCTTCCGCAGCTTGCATAATAGTGAGCAGTGCAGCATTGATATAAATAATCGTGCCTTGTGGATCGATCAGCATCACGTTTGCAGAAACGTTATCGAGTGCCTGCCTGATACGATAGTTGTCAGCCATTTCTTTTTCTGAGCGCAGGTGCTGCTTAAGATTCTCCTGCATCTTCGATAGCGAAAGTAGCAGCTTGCCGGGCTCTGTGTTCTGGTTCTCAATATTGATTTGAGTTGTTTTACCGTCCGCAATTACGTTCGCGATTTCAATGGCATGGTAAATAGGTCTGGTAATGCTGCGATTGATAGCCCAGCCGAGGAAAGATATTATAATTATGGTAATTGGCAGCATGGTAAGCATGGTGAATTTTTCTGTTGAATACACCGCGGACACATCCTGTGCTGCAACATTTGTTAAATCTTCAAGGCTGGAAATAAGCGATTGAATGCTGATATTTATTTCATCAATCAGCGGTGAAACCTCGGTACGTATCAACCATGCATCCATGCGCCATTGTTCGCTACTATGCAGCCTTATGAGTTCTTCCAGATTTTTATAGAACGCTTCACGAATGTTAATGAATTGTTCGAGGCTGTCTTCCTGTTCGAAATTAAGGCTTTCTTCAGAAGATCGAAGCTGTGCCAGGCGTGACTCCACCGCGTCTTTGTAAATACCAAGATTGTCCCTGGCGGATTCTGCTCGAAAAGCGAGAAACAATCTCATCTCGGTCAGCAGTCTTGACCAGTTGTATCGAAGGTCGACAATATCTGCCAGTAATGATTTTCTTTCATCACCAGCATCTTCATCTTCTTCAGCCATGACCATCTGGTTGAGTAGTTGTGACGTTTGTTGAAACAGGGGGTTGATGTTATCTACCGAGTACGCCAGTGCGGCCATGTTTGCATTATCATCCGCCCCGAGGGTAATCATCCGATCATGGTATGAATAGAAGCGCTCAAGACCGGTGATAATTTTTTCCAGAACGGCGGTATGCGCAGCATTATTTTGTATATTATCGAGCCCTGCAAGTTCTGTAACGGAGCTTCTGATCTGGGCGAGACTTGATTCGAATGTATCGCGTTCATTTTCTTCACCGGTAAGCAGGTAAAAGCCCAGCGCGCTTGAGCTATGGGTGATATCGCCGGCAAGTTTGCGTGCTTTCATTAGCGCGGGCTGAATATCATGCACGACAATGTCAACATTATCGTTGACAGTAGACAGTCGATAAAGCACGTTAACGCTCTGTGCAAGCAGGATGCATAATACAAGAACTATGAATATAAAGATCTTGGTGCGGATTGGTGCACGTCGAAGTAATAGAATGTCTAACATATGCATTGCTCTCTTAAGAAATAGTGGCCTGTGGTAATGTCAGGCCATGTGTGTCGTAAAAACTTTTAAGCGTGTTTCGTGCGCCGCGGTTTTTAAGCCTGGACATTTTTTCGGACGTCTGCAAAAAGTGTTGGGCGACAGCATGTTCGCGCGTCGCTGTATAAATTGTCATCACGGCTAGAACTCTTTCCATTGGTCATCATTCGTACCGGTGGCCATGTGCGGGACGGGCTGCGTGTCTTTCACCGGTGCCAGCGCGGTGGCCTTTTCGTTCCACGGGCGTTGATGTGAACGCCGATCATCCGCGGCGCCCTGGCTGACAGATTTGTCAGTGGTGAAAAAACTCACCAGCTCATTGAGATTGAGCGCCTGTTTGCTCATCGACTCGCTCGCCGCGGCGGCTTCTTCGACCAGTGCCGCGTTCTGCTGCGTCATCTCGTCCATGTGGTTGATGGCCTTGTTGACCTGGTCAATCCCGACCGACTGTTCCTGGCTGGCCGCCGCGATCTCGGCGACGATTTCGCTGACCTTCTTCACCGAGCTCATGATCTGCTCCAGCGTCTTGCCTGATTCATCCACCAGTTTCGAACCTTCATCGACCTTGAGTACGCTGTCCTCGATCAGGCCCTTGATCTCCTTCGCCGCCGTGGCACTGCGCCCGGCGAGGTTACGCACTTCGCTGGCGACCACGGCAAAGCCGCGGCCCTGTTCACCGGCACGCGCTGCCTCGACGGCCGCGTTCAGTGCCAGCAGGTTGGTCTGGAAAGCGATTTCATCGATGACCCCGGTGATATCGGCAATCTTTTTCGAGGCACTGGTGATTTCACTCATGGCCGAAACCGCATTACTGACCACGTCACCGCCTTTCTCTGCCTGGTCGCGCGCGCTGGCGGCGAGCTGGTTGGCCTGGCTGGCATTGTCAGCATTCTGTTTGACCGTCGCCGTCATCTGTTCCATGCTCGACGCGGTTTCTTCCAGGTTGGAGGCCTGCTGCTCGGTGCGCTGCGACAGGTTGGTGTTGCCCTGCGCGAGCTCGTGCGAGCCAGTGAGTACGGCATCGGCATTGGTGCTGATGCCTTCGAGTACCTCGGTGAGTTTTGCGAGGGTGGCATTGGCGTCGTTCTTGAGTTTGCCGAAGGTGCCCTGGTAGTCTGCTTCGATGTTATGCGTCAGGTCTCCGCTGGCCATGGCGCCCATCATCTGCACGGTATCGGATATCACCCGTTCACTGACATCAACCAGGTCATTAATGCTGGTGCTGAGCATTTTGAAGAATCCATTCTTGTCTGACAGGTCAATACGCCCGCTGAGATCACCGCGGAGTGAGGCATCAACAATGTTCTTGATTTCATCTTCAATGCGCATTTCCTGGGTGCGATCGCGCCATTCCATAACAGTGCCAATACGTTGGCCGTCTTCGTCAATGACAGGGGATGCAGCCAGTTGAATCCGAAGATTACCAATCGTGAAGTTTGTTGTTATGGGTGCTGTCATGTGTTCAATCTTGTTGCGCTGTTTCTGCGGGTCCTCGAGCACCTGGTCGATGCTAATGCCCTCAATAGCGTCAGCTTTAAAGTCAGGTGTAAGTTTCTGGAATTCAGCCTCTGATGCGTCAACAAATTTTTGCATGGCATCATTTACATAGACGATGTTGAGAGCTCTGTCGGCAAGTATGATGTTGTTGGATGCATTATCCAGCGCCTGCTTAATGCGCCCACTTTCACGTGCCTGGCCTCTTTCTGCTGCAATGCTCTTACGCAAATTCACCTGCATAATATGCAGTGAGCGTAATAACTGGCCAATTTCGTCGTCAGATTTTATGTCGATTTTATTATCAAGATTGCCGAGGGCAATGGTGTCTGCCAGGCGAGAAGCAGTTTTTAATGAGGATGTGATGGCGCGCGTTACGACCAGCATCATTATCAGCACCAGCATTACAACAGTGAACGTTATGAGGTAAAAAACCTTGCTCAATTTAGCCTGCACAGTCTTTGATTCTGTCGCAATTTTCTCCACGTACTGATTGCGGGCATTGAATAGCTGCGTGAGGTTTTCGGCCGTGGCTAATTCGCCATCACTTACGGCAGATGATCTGGACTCGATAAGTTTAAACAGGGCCGGAAGTTCGTTAAACTTTGCATGGTAAAGCGACATTTCACCTTGAATCAGGTCCTTGTTCTCCAGTGACAGTGTTGTGTCTTCCAGTAGTTGTGAAAAGTTGACCAGCTCCTGCTGCATTTTGGCGACATACTTTTCGGTTTTGCGCGACATATAGTCTTTCTCATGCCGACGCATCATTAGCATGGAATGAGACAGCGTGATTTTGTTGTGTTTTTGTAACACATCTTCAACATTGTGAATTACTTTGCGTAATTCTCCATGCAGGCCGCTGTTTTGATCCAGGCCAAGCTGGACTTTCGCGCGAACAAGTTCTTCGATATTATTTTCATAATTTTCTACAGACATCGCCAGGCCGCTGGCGACCAGTCGTATTTCATCCTGCTCATACAGTGAAATTATTTTTTCTACGGACGCGTGTGCGTTGGCGGTGAGTTTCTTGCTCTCTGTTATAAAGTAAAGATTATTGCTCAATATGAAATCTTTGACATGGAGCCTGGCGCTGTTTATGTTATGTTCAACATCATTCACCAGTCGATTGAACTCACCAGCATCATGTTGCAGTAATTCAGATTTCCCCTGGTTTTTTTGCAGCTGATAAAAAGTAACGCCAATCGATACGTAGCCTGCAACCACGACAGCCGTGATCACAATGAATTTTATAGACAGGTTCATGTTTTTAACTGAACCAAACAGTGCGGCCCTGTGACGATTTAATTTTTTTGATATCAACTTGATCATGATGTGCTCCCAATATGCTTCCGACTGACTGGCGTTATCCTTGCTTATGTTTCCAGCTCTTCGTTTTCGATCGCCTGCAATATTCTGCTGTTCATCAGGTGGTCTATGTCCAGCATGATGATCATGCGGTCATCATGCGTGACCAGGCCGTTGATCGACTCGGTGTCGCAGGCGCTGCCAAAGTCCGGCGCGGATTTCATATTGGCCTTGGCTATGTTGTGTACTTCGGATACTGCATCGACCACAATCCCCATAGTGCGCTCTACATTGTCACTACTGCGTACATGTATCACGATGACGACTGTGGTCTTGTCGAAAGGTACGCTGTCGAGCTGAAATAGTTTGCGCAGGTCAACAACGGGGACGACCGTGCCGCGCAAATTAATCACGCCAAGAATAAAATCTGGCATATTCGGTATGGTAGTAACGCCGCTCCATCCTTTTATTTCCTGTACGCGCAGGATATCAATACCGTATTCCTCATTTGCGAGCATGAAAGTGAGGTATTGATCGAGGCCGTCTTCGGGCTGCAGTGTGTTTTCTGATATTTGTACCTGTGGTTCACCCATGGTGTTAGGTCTCCTGGTTATGCGACTGCAGTGAGCGCTGCCTTGCGGCGATCACAGTTATTTGCATGGCGTTGTATCAGGCCGGGTACATCAACAATCAATGCGACAGTGCCATCACCCAGTATGGTTGCGCCAGATATGCCTTTGATCTGCCTGAAATTGGTCTCGAGGCTCTTGATCACAACCTGTTGCTGTCCGAGCAGGTCGTCAACAAACAATCCGAATCTCTGGCCTTCAGATTCGACGATCATCAATAATCCGTTTTCAAGGTCAGTCGTTCCGGCGTTCATTTCGAACAGCTGGTTGAGGCGGATAATGGGGATGTATTCATCGCGCAGACGATAGAGCTCAGACTGGCCGGCGATGCTGCTGATATGCGCGGGTTGCATCTGCAGAGATTCGATAATCGATACCAGTGAAATGATGTAGGTTTCAGCGCCGACACGTGCGAGCTGGCCATCAAGGATGGCAAGTGTCAGTGGCAAACGAATCGTGACTGTGCTGCCGGCGCCGTCATTAGATGAAATGCTTACGTTGCCGCCCAGGTCGCGTACGTTGCGACGCACAACATCCATACCAACACCACGACCGGATACTTCGCTAAGTTGTTCAGCGGTGGAGAATCCGGGTGAAAAAATCAGGTTGTAGATGCGTTCGTCTGACAGCTCTTCGTGTTCATGTACCAGGCCTTTTTCGATGGCTTTTTTCAGGATCCGGTCTTTGTTTAAGCCAGCGCCATCGTCAATCACTTTTATAATAATGTCTCCGCCTTCATGGTATGCGGCGAGTTCAAGTGTGCCTGTCTCGGGTTTTCCGGCAGCTTTCCTGATGTCAGGCGTTTCAATGCCATGATCGAGTGAATTGCGCACCAGGTGTACCAGGGGATCGCCGATTTTTTCAAGTACGGTTTTATCAACTTCGGTGTTCTCACCTGTCATGGTGAGCTCGACCTGTTTGCCCATTTTGCTGCTCAGGTCGCGCACCAGTCTTGGGAAACGGCTGAATGAGAAACTGATCGGTAGCATGCGAATTTGTAAAACGCTTTCCTGGAGTTCGCGAGTATTGCGTTCCAGCTGTGCAAGGCCATCACGTAATTTTTCAAGATGCCCCATTTTGGAAATGTCGAATTCTTCGCCCGTCTGGCTAAGCATGGACTGGGTAATGACCAGTTCGCCGACCAGGTTGATGAGTTCGTCTACCTTGTCGATGTTGACACGGATTGAGCCGGAATCTTTACTGGCGCCGCTGCCTGCCTGTGTCGCCGGGACGGGTTCCTTGTTAGCGGGTTTGTCTTTGTTGCCATTGCTTTCAGATACTGGTGTTTCAGCCTGGTTCTCGGAAACTGAATCGGCCTCGCATGGGCCCTGGTGTTCTTCTGGCTCAGCTGACATTCTCGTTTAACGAAATAATATCAAGTTCGCTGTCATCGACTACCCAGCTAAATAATTCATCAATACTTTCTCGTGTGACATCAGCGTTGAGTTCAAGCTCCCAGCAAAGATAGCATTGAGCGGGGTCGATATCATCGAGTGCAGGTATGCCGCTGGCATCTGCAGTCACTTTCAATTCGCCCATCGACTCAAGCTCGCGGAAGATTCTTGCAGGCTCGTTGCCACTGATTAATATTTCTGCATTCGGACGGAAATGAATTTTCCAGGTAGTTGTGCCTGCTGCAGTATTTGTTGAGTCATTTGCCTGCGGGGCAGAAGTCGTATCGACGGGTTCAGCATCAGCGGGCGATGTTTTATCCGTGGCTTCACCCGCGAGCATTGCTTCGAGTTTTTGCCTGGTGGTTTCGACCTGGGTTTTGTCAATTTCTGATTTGTCCTGTGCAGCAGTGACCATGATGCGCAGGATGTCAACCGACATTAACAGCAGGTCAACACCATCACGGGTAACTTCACGACGACCGTCGCGCATTTCATCGAGCAAGGTTTCCATGATATGCGTGAACTCGGAAATATCCATAAAACCAAAAGACGCACCACCGCCCTTGATCGAGTGTGCAGCACGGAAGATGGTATTGATCTCCTCGATATCGGTGCCTTTATCCAGGTTGAGTAAACCGGACTCCATAACGTTGAGTCCTTCGAAGCATTCTTCGAAGAAAACGTCATGAAATTCTGAAAGATCCATGGTCATGATTTGTCTCAGGCCAGGGTCAGGCTAGTCGAGTACTCTGCGCAAGGTGCTCAGCAGTTTGTCAGGATCAAAAGGTTTAACGATCCAGCCGGTCGCGCCTGCGTCCTTTCCCTGCATCTTTTTTTCAGAACTGGACTCAGTCGTCAGTATCAGGATGGGCGTAAAGCGGTAATTTTCCAGCTCGCGCAATTGTTTGATGAGGGTGATGCCGTCCATATTGGGCATATTCACATCGGTCAGTACCAGGCTTATATTCCTGTCCTGTGCAATATTCAATGCATCAACGCCATCGCTAGCGCACACTACGTCATACCCGGCGCGCTTGAGCGTGTAGGTAACCATTTGTCGCATCGAGGGCGAATCGTCGACGGCCAGAATGCTTTGCATTTGTGAGTCCCCTTAATTTATGAATTTGCTCTCCCTGTGTTTCGTTACGGGACAGCTGCCTGATATTCGTATCGGCCTGATATTCGGGTTCTTTAGCGTCGATCTAAGTAAGGATGTCCGGCATGACGGGTGGCCAGAAGGATGACTCTGCGTGGATCTCGCTTATATAAGGAGTACGGTGCCAGCCATGGGGACGGATCTGAATAGTGCAGTGGCTTTTGCGAGGCATGGCGCGATGGCCCGCGGGTGTGTTGTCGGAAACAGGGGAGAGCATCAGGAATTGGTGGGCCTGGAAGGACTTGAACCTTCGACCGATCGATTATGAGTCGAGCGCTCTAACCAACTGAGCTACAGGCCCTGAAAACACAGGGTGTCATTGCTCCGCATGCACCGGGTGCAGAAACGGTGGCGATGCAGGGCAGTGCATTATATATAAATCTTCGGCTTCAGGCATCGCTATTGGCGCTATTGGTGAAATTTGCGCACACCCCACTACAGGCGGTGCAGTAGAATGGCGGCATGTCAGAGCACTCCAGCAACAAATCCGTGTTCGCGCCTGAATGTCTGGAATCCCTCGCGCACGAGGCGCATGTCTGGTATTGCAATCCGCAGGCGGTTGCCGATAGCGGCAGGATGGCGGATCTTCAGTCAGTACTGTCCGACAATGAGCGCAGCCAGTTTCAGCGATTTCATTTTAAAAATGACCAGCGCAATTACCTGGTGTCGCATGCGCTGCTCAGAAAAGCGCTCTCTTTATATGATGTCGAGACGCAGCCGGATGAATGGGTGTTCGAAGCGGGTGTGCATGGTAAGCCCGGCATCAACATGACGACGAGCGTGCCATTGCAGTTTAATCTCACCCATACCGATGGTCTGTGTGCCTGCGTCATTACGCGCGACCTAAGCTGTGGTATCGATGTCGAGCAGGTGACGCGAAATAATGCATTAATGCCGATAGCGCAACGTATGTTTGCCGGGGCCGAGCTGGCCATACTAAGAAACAAGGCTGATGATGACCTGCGTCGGGCTTTTTTCAGTTTCTGGACATTGCGCGAAGCGTACGTCAAGGCGCTGGGTTCGGGGCTGAGCGGTTCGTCAAAAACATTCCATTTTGAAATAGCAGGCTTTGATGCAGATGACCCTGCGACGGCGGTGATCAGGTTTGACGATATCAATCAGTCGGAAGCAGATGCGTGGCAGTTTGAAATATTTCAACACGACACTCAGCATGTAATGGCGACTGCGCTGCATAGCATGGGTGAGCACAAAGCGATCCGGTGGCGGTATATGGAACCCTAGCGCCAGATGTTTTTTTCCGCCACCAATAAAAAAGCCGAACATTGTTCGGCTTTTTTATTGGTGATAAACAGTTTAAAGCATCAGTCGTCGCTGAGGAAACTGCGCAGATGTTCCGCACGGCTCGGGTGGCGTAATTTGCGCAAGGCCTTGGCTTCGATCTGGCGAATGCGTTCACGGGTCACGTCGAACTGTTTGCCGACTTCTTCCAGCGTATGGTCGGTATTCATGTCGATACCGAAGCGCATGCGCAACACTTTTGATTCGCGCGCGGTCAGCGTGGTCAGAATTTCGCGCGTCGATTCACTGAGTGATTCGCCGGTGGCTGATTCCAGTGGTGCGAGGATATTGGTGTCTTCGATAAAATCACCCAGGTGCGAATCTTCGTCATCACCAATCGGTGTTTCCATCGAAATCGGTTCTTTCGCAATCTTCAGTACCTTGCGTACCTTGTCTTCCGGCATTTCCATTTTTTCTGCGAGTTCTTCCGGAGTTGGTTCGCGGCCCATTTCCTGCAGCATCTGGCGGAAGATACGATTGAGCTTGTTGATGGTTTCGATCATGTGTACCGGGATACGGATAGTGCGTGCCTGGTCAGCAATCGAGCGCGTAATCGCCTGGCGTATCCACCACGTGGCATAGGTTGAAAACTTGTAACCGCGGCGGTATTCGAATTTGTCGACCGCTTTCATCAGGCCGATGTTGCCTTCCTGGATCAGGTCGAGGAACTGCAGGCCGCGGTTGGTGTATTTTTTCGCGATCGAAATCACCAGGCGCAGGTTGGCTTCCACCATTTCTTTCTTGGCGCGGCGTGCCTTGGCTTCGCCGATCGACATCTTGCGATTGATTTCCTTGATGTCGGTAATGCTCAGGCCGTAGTCAGATTCGAGTACCAGCAGTTTTTGCTGGGCGATCCTGATTTCAGGCGCGAGTTCTTTGAGTGCGTCTGAATATTCATGGCCCTTGCAATATTCGTCGATCCACTTGGTATTGGTTTCGTTTTGCGGAAACGTGCTGATCATGATCTTGCGCGGCATACGTGCGCGGTTGACCGCAAGATCCAGAATGTGGCGCTCAAGTTTGCGAACCCGGTTGATGGTTTCGTGCAGGTTCTGCGTCAGTTCAGCCACAACGCTGGGTGGATACTTGAGTTCGAGGAATGCGCTGGCCATGGATTTGCGTGCTTTATCAATGGCATCGCTTTCACCCTTGAGTACCGCATTAACGGTGCGGGTGTGCGCGCGTTTGATTTTGACAAACTGCTTGCGCACTTGTTCGACATCCGGGCCGGTGTCGATAACTTCTTCTTTTTCGTTGGCCTTGCCGGCAGCAGCCAGTTCGGCTTCCTTGGCAGCATTGGCGAGCGCTTCCTCGGCGAGGCGGTCGAGTTCTTCATCGCTTTTGTGGAAATCGACCACCAGGTCGCTGAGGCGGCTGTCACCGGCTTCGACTTTTTCCCAGCCCTGCAGCACCATGCCGACGATATGCGGGTTGGTGGCGAGTGCCTGCAGCACCTGCTTCAGGCCTTCTTCGATACGCTTGGCGATTTCGATTTCGCCTTCGCGGGTGAGCAGTTCGACGCTGCCCATTTCGCGCATATACATGCGTACCGGGTCGGTGGTGCGGCCGAGTTCGGTTTCGATCGAGGCGAGCGCGTTGACGGCTTCTTCAGTGGTGTCATCATCGGTTTCGCTGACCGAGGAGTCGCTCAGTACCAGGGATTCGGCTTCCGGCGCGATTTCGCAGACAGTAATACCCATGTCATTGATGGTATTAATAATGTCTTCGACCTGCGAGGGGTCGACAATACCTTCAGGCAGGTGGTCATTGACTTCTGAATAAGTCAGGTAACCCTGTTCCTTGCCCTTGGCGATAAGAATCTTGAGGCGGGATTTTTGCGCGTGTTTCATAACCTGTGCCGTCATAGCGAGTGCCTGTGTACTGGAGTTTAGAGCAATTAGTTTCTAAAAATTGTCTGGTAAAATGTGCTAAAAAGCTTAAATAACTGGCGCGATTTTTGCCGGCCAGACCGGGCTATCAGGCCGGATTTGTCCGAAGACATCGATAGTTACCGCATTTTAACCAATCGACCATTCTATCACTTTCAGATGTTCAAGTGTTAGCTGAGATTGGACAGATCAGGTTGATTATTATTCCCTCTGGTCACGACTTTATTTTGACCTGCGAGCACCATCCGGGTGTTTTATGGCGGTAGAGTTGATTAATATATGGGCTCTTCTAACGATTTCCAGCAGGCGCAATCAGTTTCTGATGAATAATTCGAAATCGGTAGAAGATATGTGCGAGATAGTTGCAGGCACCATGCGCGATTTCCGCGAAGGCATGGATCGCTCTCATCAACTCAGTATTCGCATCGGGCGCCGTACCACGCAGATTATCCGCTTTGGCACCATCAGCGTGCTGGCACTGGCACTGGCGATGTTTTACCTGGTCTATATCCTGGCCCAGGATTTTGCCCGTGTCACCACCAGTATGGATTTCATGGCGGAGCGTATGGCCAGCATGGAAACCCATTTTGCTGATGTGTCAGCACGGCTGGCGCATATGGATGGCACTCTGAGCAGCATGAACCAGTCGGTTTTCGTGCTGCCGCAGATAAACCAGACACTGGATGTCATCGGCACTAGCACCTGGCAAATGTCGGGCGATATACGTGGCATGCTCGGCAACCTGGAGGGGATGCGCGGCGATGTCAGCAGCATGTCGGGCAACCTCGACACCATGGATCAGAATGTCGGCGGGCTGAATAATTCCGTACAGCACATGACCGGCAGTGTGCAGCGCATGGATTACGGGGTGCACAAGATGTCGCGCCCGATGGACTTTTTTCCGCTCAAATAATATAGAGGGCACCATGGCCAGAACAGAAACACCGGTATGCGATTTTGACACCCCGGCAGTCGATTTTTCCCTGCCCGGCACCGACGGGCGAAACTGGACGCTGCAACAATGCGCGGGCGAAAACGGCCTGCTGGTAATGTTTATCTGTAACCATTGCCCGTTTGTGAAGGCGATACTTGAGCGCATTGTGCGTGATACGCGTGAGCTGAAACAGCACGGGATCAACAGTGTCGCAATCATGTCGAATGATCCCAGCGATTATCCCGAGGATTCTTTTGACAACATGAAGCGTGTTGCTACTGAACATGATTTCCCGTTTCCCTACCTGTTAGATGAAAGCCAGCAAATCGCCAAAGCCTACGGTGCTGTCTGTACGCCGGACTTTTTCGGTTATAACAAGCAGCTCGGGTTGCAATACCGGGGCCGGCTCGACGCCAGCGGCAAGGAAGCAGCGCCCAAAGACGCGCCGCGAGAGCTGTATGACGCCATGCGGCGGGTCGCGCAAAGCGGCCGTGGTCCTGAGATCCAGACGCCGAGCATCGGCTGTTCTATCAAGTGGAAGACATAGATAACTGAGATAAATCAGTATCCGCACTGCGGCGGCTTGCCCAATCTGCACAATTAAGGGAAAATACGCGCCTTTCGGCGGGCCTGGCTAGTGTTGTTCTCGGGCTAGATATTTGCCTAATCCGTTGATTTTCATAATAAATTCATGTTACTGCGCAGGTTCGGTATGGCCTTGTACGCGGTAACGCACACAGTTTCAAACCCTGACCGGAGAGCATAATGCCTTCACGTAGAGACCTCGCAAACGCAATTCGTGCGTTGAGTATGGACGCCGTTCAAAAGGCGAATTCTGGCCACCCCGGCGCGCCCATGGGCATGGCGGATATCGCAGAAGTTCTGTGGAATGACCACATGAAACACAACCCGGGCAACCCGAAGTGGTCTGATCGCGACCGTTTCGTTTTGTCTAATGGCCACGGCTCAATGCTGATTTACTCATTGCTGCACCTGACCGGCTATGAGCTCAGCATTGATGATCTGAAAAATTTCCGCCAGTTGCATTCAAAAACCCCGGGCCATCCGGAATACGGTTATGCACCGGGTGTAGAAACCACCACCGGTCCGCTGGGACAGGGCATTACCAATGCCGTGGGCATGGCAATTGCCGAGCGCACCCTGGCAGCGCAGTTTAATCGCGACGGTCATAGCGTGGTTGACCACAACACCTATGTATTCCTCGGTGACGGTTGCCTGATGGAAGGTATTTCGCATGAAGCCTGCTCACTCGCCGGTACCCTGGGCCTGGGCAAGCTGATCGCGTTCTGGGACGACAACGGTATTTCGATCGACGGTCACGTCGATGGCTGGTTTACCGATAATACCCCGCAGCGTTTCGAAGCCTACGGCTGGCACGTGATTGCCAATGTCGACGGCCATGATCCAAAGGCCATCGAAAAAGCGATTGAATTTGCCAAGGCAATGACTGACAAGCCGACCATGATCTGCTGCAAGACCACCATCGGTTTCGGTTCACCCAACAAGGCCGGCAGCCATGCCTGTCATGGTGCGCCACTGGGTCAGGAGGAAATTAACCTGACCAAGGCTGCGCTGGGCTGGGATCACGATGCATTTGATGTGCCCAAAGATATTTATGCGGGCTGGGACGCAAATGACAATGGTGCCAAAGCGGAAGCTGCATGGAACAAGAAATTTGACGCCTATGCAACTGCACATCCTGAACTGGCGGCTGAATTCAAACGCCGTATGGCAGGCGAACTGCCAGCTGACTGGGCCAAAAAGTCAGATGCCTTCATCAAGTCGGTTGATGCCGAAGCCAAGACCACGGCGACACGCCATGCGTCACTGGCCGCGATCGAAGGATTTGCAAAATTCCTGCCGGAAATTTTCGGTGGTTCTGCCGACCTGGGTTGTTCCAACATGACCGAATGGTCTGGTTATAAACCGATGCGTGCTGACAAGCCCGATGCCAACTACATCAATTACGGTGTGCGCGAATTCGGTATGTCCGCGATCATGAACGGCGTTGCCCTGCACGGCGGCCTGATTCCGTTCGGCGCGACCTTCCTGATGTTCTCGGAATACGCTCGTAATGCACTGCGCATGGCAGCGCTGATGAAAATCCGCAGCGTGTTTGTTTATACCCACGATTCTATCGGCCTGGGTGAAGACGGCCCGACCCACCAGGCGGTTGAGCAAATCCCGACCCTGCGCATGATTCCCAATATGGATGTATGGCGCGCGTGTGACACGCTTGAGTCAGCGGTAAGCTGGAAAATAGCGCTGGAAAATAATGACGGCCCTTCATGTCTTATATTCTCGCGCCAGAATCTTGATTTCCAGAAGCGCACTCCCGAGCAGATTAAAAACATCAGCCGCGGTGGTTACATATTGAAAGATTGTAAAGGCACGCCCGATGCAATCATTATTGCTACCGGTTCAGAAGTTGCACTCGCCATGGGCGCTGCTGAAAAGATGGGCGGTAAAAAGATTCGCGTGGTATCCATGCCATCAACCACCACGTTCGACAAACAGGATGCGGCTTATAAAGAAGCTGTGCTGCCTGCCGGCGTAACCGCGCGTGTTGCGGTTGAAGCTGCCGTGACAGGAGGCTGGTACAAGTACGTGGGTCTGAACGGGGCTGTTGTAGGTATTGATCGCTTCGGTGAATCTGCGCCTGCCGGTGAACTGTTCAAGCTCTTCGGCTTTACGGTTGAAAATGTTGTGAAAGCAGTTGAGAGCGTGCTTTAGTTTTTTCGTCTGCCCCGTCACAGGGGCAGAGTATATAAATTTCATACAGAAAATATTTAGGAGAACAAAATGACTATCAAAGTCGGTATTAATGGCTTCGGCCGCATTGGCCGTATGGCATTCCGCGCGATTGCAAAAGACTTTTCCGATATCGAAGTAGTAGGTATCAACGATTTGCTCGACGCAGATTACCTTGCGTACATGCTCAAGTACGATTCAGTACACGGCAATTTCCAGGGCGACATTTCTGTTAGCGGCAACAACCTGGTTGTTAACGGCAAAACAATTCGTCTGACTGCTGAACGCGATCCAGCCAACCTGAAGTGGTCTGACATCGGTGCTGACCTGGTGATCGAATGTACCGGTTTCTTCCTCACCGAAGAAACCTGCCAGAAGCATATCTCTGCTGGCGCGAAGAAAGTCGTTATGTCTGCACCTTCCAAAGACGGTACGCCAATGTTTGTATACGGTGTCAACCATGAAACCTATAAGGGCCAGGCAATTATTTCTGCGGCTTCATGCACCACTAACTGTCTTGCACCGGTTGCCAAGGTTATCAATGATAACTGGGGCATCAAGCGCGGCCTGATGACTACAGTACATGCTGCGACTGCAACACAGAAAACTGTTGACGGTCCTTCGATGAAAGACTGGCGCGGTGGCCGTGGTATCCTGGAAAACATCATTCCGTCATCAACCGGTGCTGCCAAGGCAGTGGGTGTTGTATTGCCTGAACTGAATGGCAAGCTGACCGGTATGGCGTTCCGCGTACCTACATCTGACGTATCCGTGGTTGACCTCACAGTCGAGCTGAACAAAGAAGCGTCTTACAAGGACATCTGTGCTGCCATGAAGGCTGCTTCACAATCAGGTGACATGAGCAAGACCCTGGGCTACACCGACGAGAAAGTGGTTTCCACAGATTTCCGCGGTTGCGGTTTCTCTTCGATTTTCGACTCTGAAGCCGGCATTGCACTCGACGGTACGTTCGTCAAGCTGGTGTCATGGTATGACAATGAGTACGGTTATACCTGCAACATGCTGCGTTTTGTACAGCACGTTTCCAAGTAAGGATCTTTTGTCCGGGAGCAGCGTTGCGGCTCAAATTTGAATTGCTCATGTGCCTGTTGCACACTCCGCATTCAAATTTGAACCGCGCCTTGCTCTCGAACAAAATCTCTCGTTTCTGAAGATTGCAGTATTTAAAAACTCGGCCCGGTTGCATCAACCGGGCTGGCGTTTTTAAAAAGCCAAGTATTTTTTGTTAAGCAATGCCTGTTTAACAAACCATATTTGAAGTTATAAAAAATTTAGGAGTTATCCAAATGTCTTTTATCAAGCTGACTGATCTGGACCTCGCCGGCAAGCGCGTTCTGATTCGCGCAGATCTTAACGTTCCTGTTAAAGACGGCAAGGTTACTTCAGATGCGCGTATTACTGCATCTATGCCGACAATCGAATACTGCGCCAAAGCAGGCGCGAAGGTGCAGGTTATGTCGCACCGCGGCCGTCCTGTCGAAGGCCAGGCCGACGAAGAAAATTCCATGCGCCCGATTGCGGATGATATGTCTGCAAAACTTGGCAAAGAAGTGCGCCTGATCAAGGATTACATGGACAAGGCGCCGGCAGTTGCTGATGGCGAAGTCGTGTTGTTTGAAAACGTGCGCTTCAATGCGGGCGAAGGCAAAGATGACGAAGCACTTGCCAAAAAATATGCCGCGCTGTGTGATGTATTTGTGATGGATGCGTTCGGTACTGCACATCGTGCACAGGCATCGACACATGGTGTGGGTGTGTATGCACCGGTGGCCTGTGCAGGTTTATTGTTGTCGGAAGAACTCGATAGCCTCGCCAAGGCACTGGCTAAACCAGCGCGTCCGATGGTGGCGATTGTTGGTGGTTCAAAAGTATCGACCAAGCTCACCGTGCTCGAAGCCCTGTCTGAAAAAGTTGATCAGCTGGTTGTCGGCGGTGGTATCGCCAATACCTTCCTGATGGCAATGGGCCACAATATTGGTAAGTCACTGTGTGAAGCCGACCTGGTCGATACTGCCAAAGCACTGATCGAAAAAATGAAAGCCCGTGGTGCCAGCATTCCGATTGCAGTCGACGTGGTGTGCGGCAAAAAGTTTGACGAAAACGAACCCGCTGTATTAAAGAATGCGGATGAAGTCGAAGATGACGACATGATATTTGATATCGGCCCGAAATCTGCCAAAGAACTCGCCGATATTATCAGCAAGGCCGGTACCATTATCTGGAACGGGCCTGTCGGTGTATTCGAGTTTGACCAGTTTGGTGAAGGGACAAAGACCGTCTCCATGGCAATTGCAAATGCCAAAGGTTTCAGCCTGGCAGGCGGCGGTGACACCATTGCCGCGATTCAGAAATACAACATCTACGACAAGGTCTCGTATATCTCGACCGCCGGCGGTGCATTCCTCGAATACCTCGAAGGTAAACCACTGCCTGCAGTTGTTATGCTTGAAAAGCGGGCGAAGCAGTAAGCGCATAAACGGGGCGCCTGGTGGTGTCCTGTTTTTATGATGCAACTGATATAAAGCGATGCGCAGAACCAAAATTGTAGCGACCGTTGGCCCGGCATCAAGCTCGGTAGACGTCATTGATGAAATGATACTGGCCGGGGTGGATGTTTTCCGGCTGAATTTTTCACACGGCAGTGCAGAAGAGCAGGTACACCGTGCAGCCTTGATACGTGAACGCAGTGCAGCGCTGGATCATATCGTCGGCATCCTGTCAGATTTGCAGGGGCCAAAGATACGTACTGAGAAATTTGCAGATGGCCGGGTGCAGTTGTTCAGGGGTGAGCGTTTTATTCTTGATGCGGCGCTGGATGCAAATGCCGGTACCAATGAACGCGTTGGTATTGCCTACAAGGACCTGCCGAAAGACGTAACCGCCGGCGATGTTTTAATGCTGGATGATGGCCGAGTTGAACTCGATGTCGTCGAAGTTATTGGTGACGAAATTCACTGTACAGTGATGTACACCTGCGAACTGTCAAACAACAAGGGCATTAATCTGCAGGGTGGCGGACTTTCGGCGCCCGCATTGACCGACAAGGACAAGGCGGACATTGTCACCGCGGTGGCGATAGAGTCAGATTACATCGCGCTGTCATTCGCGCGCACCGCTGACGATGTCAATGAGTGTCGCCGACTGGTACGTGAAGCCGGCGGTCATGCTGCCATTGTCACCAAGATCGAACGCGCCGAAGCGATTGCCAATATCGATGACATTATCGATGCTTCGGACGTCATCATGGTGGCTCGCGGGGATCTTGGTGTGGAAATGGGCGATGCCGAGTTGCCCGCGCTGCAAAAAAGCCTGATCAGCAACGCGCGCACCAGGAACAAGGTGGTGATTACCGCCACCCAGATGATGGAATCGATGATCGAAAACCCGATTCCGACACGTGCTGAAGTGTTCGATGTCGCCAATGCCGTGCTCGACGGTACCGATGCCGTGATGTTATCGGGCGAGACCGCCATGGGGCGCTATCCGGCGAAAGTCGTGCACGCCATGGGGCGGATTTGCGAACATGCCGAACGCCAGCGCCAGGCGATGATTTCGGATCACCGGGTTGACCTTACTTTCGGCAGGGTTGATGAAGCCATCGCCATGGCTACAATGTATACCGCCAATCACCTTGTGGTGCGTGCGATTGCGTCGCTGACAGAATCGGGTGCCACGGTATTGTGGATGTCGCGAATCAGCTCTGGCATCCCTATTTTTGCACTGACGCCCAACCAGGCGACCCAGCGCAAGGTGACACTGTATCGAGGGGTTTATCCTATGCATGTCGAATTTGCTAAACTGGAGCCTTCGAGCGTGGCCCGCAGTATTATTGCAATGCTCAAAGAAAAAGGCATTGCGGCGGATGGCGATCGCATTATATTGACGCGAGGCGATTTGCTGGGTGACAGGCGCGGTGGCAGTAATTCGATGAAGATAATTGACGTATAGCGCGATTTTTACCAACAGAATTTATTAACAGGTTACATTTGGGAGAACCAAGATGGCTTTAATTTCAATGAGACAACTGCTTGATCATGCGGCAGAAAACAACTACGGCATGCCGGCGTTCAACGTAAACAACATGGAACAGGTGCATTCCATCATGCAGGCTGCTGACGAAAGCAACAGCCCGGTAATCATGCAGGGTTCTGCCGGTGCGCGTTCTTACGCGGGCGAACCTTTCCTGCGCCACCTGATCAGCGCGGCTATCGAAATGTATCCGCACATTCCCGTGGTTATGCACCAGGACCATGGTTCAGAACCGGCAGTCTGCCTGCGTTCTATCCAGTCCGGTTTCAGCTCGGTGATGATGGACGGCTCTTTGATGTCAGACATGAAAACCCCGGCATCCTTTGAATACAATGTTGAAGTGACCCGTGAAGTGGTAAAAATGGCGCACGCTGGCGGTGTATCCGTCGAAGGTGAGCTGGGTTGCCTGGGTTCACTCGAAACCGGTGAAATGGGCGAAGAAGACGGCCACGGTGCAGAAGGCAAGCTCGACATGGACATGCTGCTGACCGACGTCGAAGAAGCGGCTGAATTCGTCAAGCAAACCGGTGTTGATGCGCTGGCAATTGCGATTGGTACTTCACACGGTGCCTACAAGTTCACCAAGGAACCGACCGGCGACATCCTGCGTATCGACCGTATTCGTGATATTCACGCACGTCTGCCTAACACCCACCTGGTTATGCACGGTTCATCATCCGTGCCACAGGACTGGCTGGAAATCATCAACAGCTTCGGTGGTGACATGGGCCAGACCTATGGTGTGCCGGTCGAAGAAATCCAGGAAGGCATCAAGAACGGTGTTGCCAAGGTCAATATTGATACCGACCTGCGCATGGCATCCACCGGTGCGATTCGCAAGCACCTGGCCGAGAACTCATCGAACTTCGATCCGCGTAAGTTCCTGAAAGAATCGACCAAAGCCATGAAAGAAATCTGCAAGGCGCGTTACGAAGCGTTCGGCTGTGCCGGCAATGCATCCAAGATCAAGCCGATTTCACTGGAAAAAATGGTCAGCTACTACAAGTAAGCTGCCGATCCATTGGTAGACAAGAGGGGACTTTATTGTCCCCTTTTGTTATTTAAGGAAGCTCTGAATAATTCATCCATGAATTCTCAGAGCACGAACTGAATAAAATGCGATTTTATCCAGTTCTTCATTTTCAATGGCTCCTCAGCCATCAAAAATGGCGGCACATCCATGTGCCGCGGAAACTCTGAATAAATCAGAGTTTCCTTAACAGAGAGAACATTATGTCAGACGAATTACAGATAGAAGATCAGATCAAAGGCGAGGGCGACGAAGCCGTACCGGGCATGACCGTTGATGTGCATTACACCGGCTGGCTGGTGGATGGCAGCAAGTTTGATTCCAGCCATGACCGCAACCAGACCTTCAGTTTCAAGCTCGGTGCCGGCCAGGTGATCCAGGGCTGGGACCAGGGCGTTGCCGGAATGAAAGTCGGCGGTGTGCGCAAGCTGACGATTCCACCGGGCCTGGGTTATGGCGCGCGTGGTGCGGGTGGCGTGATACCACCGGATGCGACGCTGATATTCAAGGTCGAGCTGGTCGCCGTGGGTTAAGCCTGTGCGCTCAAAATGAGCGCACAGGCTGGCAGGTCAACTAGCTGGCGCTCGCCAGCCGGGTCAGTTTGCGGCGTGCGTGCTGTGGCAGAACACGTTCCATCAGATCTGCAGGAAGTTCGGTGTTCTGATCCGGCGAGTAATCGAGCGAAAATACCGGGCAGTCCAGCATGTGTCTCAAATCCGCCGCATTATCCATCTGTGCGTGTTTGTTATTTTCCAGTGTGTTCAGCACCACGCCAGCCAGTG
This sequence comes from uncultured Gammaproteobacteria bacterium, assembly GCA_963847575.1. GTDB lineage: Bacteria > Pseudomonadota > Gammaproteobacteria > SZUA-229 > SZUA-229 > JASBSR01. The sequence goes on along the minus strand of CAWKAL010000060.1, from coordinate 27,224 downwards.
TCAGGCCACGCATTTTCATGGCTTCAACATTGAGTAATACCTGGTTGATGACACCCAGTTCGTCGTGTGCGACCAGTAATACCGGCAGCTGCAAAGCCATCGCCAGGTCTGCATTCAGGCCGTCTTCCGCCAGCGGCGAATAAAAACCGCCGGCACCTTCCACCAGCAAAAAACCATGTTCACTGCCCTGCATGCAAATATTGACCAGCTGGTCAGTGGTCAATACCTTGTTGGCAAGATGTGCTGCGCGCACCGGTGAAATTGGCGGTTCAAAACGAAACGGGCAGACGTCTGACAGGTCACCCTTGTATTCTGCCGCCTGCTTCAGAGCCAGCGCATCCGCGGGAATGAGTTCGTCACCGACGATTTCACAACCCGACTCAATCGGTTTGCGCGGGACGACGGTTATATTATTGTTTGTCAGGTATCGAGCCAGCAAAACACCGATATATGTTTTGCCTACGTTGGTATTCGTGCCGGTGATAAAAACGCCTTGCATAGTAGCTCCTGGTCGAAGCCAATGCGTGCTTAACGGGTAAGCAACGCTTTAGCCTGTTGATATTTTTCAGCCGTTTTTTTCACAATTGATTCCGGTAGTTCAGGGCCGGGCGCGGTCTTGTTCCAGTCGAGCGATTCGAGATAATCGCGCACAAACTGCTTGTCAAAACTCACCGGGCTGGTACCGGGCTGGTAATGTTCGACCGGCCAGAAGCGGGATGAATCCGGCGTCAGGACTTCGTCAATCAGTGTCAGCTGTGCCGTTAGCATCGAGTCCAAATTCAAACTTGGTGTCGGCGATGATAATGCCGCGCTGGAGTGCATAGTCCGCGGCTTCCCTGTAGAGTTGCAGGCTGGTGTCGCGCACCTGTTGTGCCAGAGCTTCACCGAGCAGCGCCTGGGTTTGAGTATAGTCGATGTTCTCGTCGTGCGCGCCGAGTGCCGCCTTGGTCGACGGGGTGAATATGGGCTCGGGCAGACGGTCAGCAAGTTTCAGTCCTGCCGGCAGGTCAATGCCGCAGACCTTGCCCGTGGCCTGGTAGTCTTTCCAGCCGCTGCCAATCAGGTAACCGCGCACGATGGCTTCGATCGGCAGTGGTTTCAGTTTGTTGACGATCATGGCGTGGTCTGCCACCTGTGCGCGTTCGCTCGCATCCGGCAGTACCTGTTCGAGACCCAGGTCACTCAGGTGGTTGGGAATAATATGTTCGAGACGCTGCAGCCAGAAGCGCGTCACGTCATTGAGAATTCTGCCTTTGCCAGGAATGGGCGTTGGCATGATGACATCAAAAGCCGAAATGCGATCAGTGGTGATAATGAGCATGTGCTGGTCATCGATATCATAAATATCGCGCACCTTGCCCTTGTGCAGTAATGGCAGGCTTTTGATATGGCTGGTGTGCAGGCAGTCCATGGGCTTCCGCTTCGACAAAGCGGCTATTCTACCCGAGCTGCAGGCACAAAACAGCGCCCTGCACGGCGCTGTTTTGTGTGCAATCAGAAGCTGGCTTCAATCCCCACCGCGGCGACGGCCGAGTCGCCCACCAGTTTACCGTCAGCCAGCAGGCCGTTATCGCGGCCGACCACCAGCAGGGCGTATACCTTGGTGGCCTTGTTGAGCCGGTGATCAATCCCCGCTGCAAGCATCAGCGGGTCATCTACTGCAGGTGCATCCGCCTGGCCGATGGCCAGTTTCAGCGTATTGGCGTCATCGAGTTTGTGTTTAAAACTCGCGAGCAGGTTGGTGCTGGAAGGGCCCGTCGGGTCTGGATCGACGTTCTCCACGATGAGGCCGAACTGGGTGCCGTCACTACCGAAGCCGGCGACCAGCTTGATGCCGGTGGCAATATTGTCGGCATCCTGAAAGGCGGCGGCAAAATGCATTTTACCGGACTGGATTTCGACCTTGGCGCTGGCGATATCATTAATGTTGTCGCCCGCCGGGGTGTCGTCACCCGCGGCGTACATTACGCTAAAGTCATATATTGTCCAGGCTTTTGTAATAAGACACCGAATCATTGGCACGGATATCCATCGGCTTGGTGATGATGTTGTTGTAGTCCGCCCAGCTGTCGCTGAAGAACTCGACGTGTTTCTTGCCCGCAGTTTTGTAAGGCGTGTCATGTCGGCCGACGCGCACTTCGCCCCAGTTATCTTTCAGGCCCACATATTGTTCGCGCGACTTGATATGGTCATTCGATGCGTTAGCTTCATCCGTCATGTCGATTTGCCAGACAAAGCGGTAGATAATCTCCAGTCCGTCTGTGGTTGTACTGCTGCCCTTGATGCCGACCCGTGAAGAATGGCTGCTGACAGAGAATGCGCTGCCAATATCGTCATCGACAGCAGCGACGGAAAGTTTGGCTGTGCCGAAAAGGGTGGGCTCGGCATGGGCGGTCTGCATAATGGATGACAGCAATGCACCGCTGGCGACTATGCTAACAAGTTTTGGCGTTATTTTTAGCATTTGTATATTCTCTGTTACGTCGTGTGTAGTAGATTTGTGTTAATTGTTTAACAGTAGACCAGTCATGCCTATTTTTCAGTTTAATTGCATTGAGTATCTTCAGCAATGAAACGTGTTATTGCCATCAGGCACCTGGCATTCGAGGACATGGGCAGTTTTGCCGATGTGCTGCACGAACGCGGCATCGCGCTGGAGTATGTAGACGCCGCGTGTGATGACCTGAGTGCAATCGCGCCCGACAGCGATGACCCGCTGGTGGTACTGGGTGGGCCCGTCAGCGCGAATGATACCGAGGACTACCCGTTTCTCGAACAGGAGATAAACTTGCTGCGCCAGCGACTCGCGCTGGACAAGCCCACACTGGGGATCTGCCTGGGCGCGCAGCTGATGGCACGCGCGCTGGGCGCGCGGGTGTACCCGGGGGTGGAAAAAGAAATCGGCTGGTCGCCACTGACCTTGAGTGCTGCCGGCGAGCGATCGCCGTTGCGGGTTTTGCAGGCCAGTAATGCACCCGTGCTGCACTGGCACGGCGAAACATTTGATCTGCCTGCAGGCGCTGTCCTGCTGGCCTCCACGCAGCGCTATGCCCACCAGGCTTTTAGCTACGGCAAACATGCACTGGCGCTGCAGTTTCATATCGAAGCCACCGAGCAGGGGCTCGAACACTGGTATGTCGGACACACGGCTGAAATCGCGCAAACCCCGGGCCTGTCAGTACCCGGTTTGAGGCAGCAGGCCCGGCAGCATGCGGCTTCGACCGCGATCCTGGGGAAGCAGATTTTTGCTGACTGGCTGGAGGCGGGTGCAGATTAAGCGTTGCGCTAGCTGTCCATCTTTGGGGCGCTGGAATAATGCAGCAGATACCCTATATACCCTGACCACTTGTATTCTTTTCTTTACACCCTGCATTCGCTAAAATAGCCGGCCTTGCCTGTGATTTTTGCTGGCCAGCGCGCAAGGTGTAATGCAGCAGCAGCGAAGCCGGCTGCAAACGCCAGTACCCTGTAAAGCAAACCTTAAATCAGTCTGTTATGCGGACTGACCGCACGAGTTTGAGCTGAATATGAGCACGACACCGAAACACCCGATTCGCTATGGCCTGCCTGACAAGCAGGGGCTGTACGACCCGTCGCTGGAAAAAGACAGCTGCGGCGTGGGTTTTGTTGCGCATATCAAGGGTGAGGCCAGTCACCAGATCGTGCTCGATGCCGATCATATCCTGCAGCGCATGGTGCACCGTGGTGGCTGCGGCTGTGAGCCGACCACGGGCGATGGCGCCGGCATTCTCACCGCGCTGCCGCACAAATTCCTGGCCAAGGTGGCGCGCCGTGACCTCGGCGCGGTGATTCCCGGCCCCGGTTTGTATGCTGCCGGTAATGTCTTCCTGCCCACGGATGAAGCCGAGCGCGCGCACTGCATGCAGACCGTCGAAAAACTCATTGCCGAGCATGGCCAGACGCTGATCGGCTGGCGCGATCTGCCGGTTGCGACAGACGAAGCCGATGTCGGCCCGACTGCGCGTTTTTCCCAGCCCTATATGGAGCAGCTGTTCATCGCCGCCGCCGATGATATTCGAGGGTGATGATTTCGAACGTCAGCTCTACATGATCCGCAAACGCAGCACCCATGCGCTGCGTACCGATACATCACTCAACCAGCGCAAGCTGTTTTATATCTGCTCGCTGTCGACCAAGGTGATTATCTACAAGGGCATGCTCACCGCGCTGCAGGTGATGGCGTTTTACCCGGACCTGGCGGATGAAGATTATGAATCACATCTCGCCATGGTGCACTCGCGCTTTTCAACCAATACCTTCCCGTCGTGGGACCGCGCCCAGCCCAACCGCTTTATGAGCCACAACGGTGAAATCAATACCCTGCTGGGCAACAAGAACTGGATGGCGGCGCGCCAGGGCGTGGTGCAAAGCGATTTGTTTGGTGACGACATCAGCAAGCTGTTCCCGATCGCTGAACCGGACTGCTCGGATTCGGGCACCTTCGACAATGTGCTCGAATTCCTGCTCATGTCGGGCCGCAGCCTGCAGGAAGCGGTGATGATGATGGTGCCCGAAGCCTGGCAGTCCGATACCAGCATGGACCCGGCACAAGCGCGCTTTTTATCGATTACCACTCGTGCATTGATGGAGCCCTGGGACGGCCCGGCTTCGATTGCCTTTACCGATGGCAAATACATCGGCGCGATGCTCGATCGTAATGGCCTGCGCCCGAGCCGTTATTACCTGACCCACGATGACCGCGTGATCATGGCCTCGGAAGTCGGTGTGCTCGAGATCGATCCCGGCAATGTCAAATTCAAGGGCCGTCTGCAGCCGGGCAAAATGTTCCTGGTCGATTTTGAAAAAGGCCAGCTGATTGCTGATGACGATCTGAAAAATGACTTTGCCGCGCGGCGTCCGTATCGCGCAGTGGCTGGAGTACGCAGGAAATCAAGCTCTCCGATCTGTCGCCCAACAAAGAACCGCACGGTTTTGATCCCGACACCCTGCTGCCGCGGATGCAGGCCTTTGGTTACACCACCGAGACCATGCAGTTCATGTTGCTGCCGATGGTGCAGGAACTGCGCGACCCGGTCGGCTCCATGGGCAACGATTCGGCGCTGGCCTGCCTGTCCGATCGGCCGCGCATGATTTACGATTATTTCAAGCAGCTGTTTGCCCAGGTCACCAACCCGGCGATCGATTCGATTCGCGAAGAAGTGGTGATGTCGCTGGAATGCTACATCGGGCCTGAAGGCAACCTGCTCGAATCCACCGAGAACCACGCCCACCGCCTGCGTGTGCCGCACCCGATTCTGGACAACGAAGAACTGGCCGCGATCAAGCACATGAATCATCGTGGCTGGCGCGCGATGACGATCGACATCACCTACCCGAAAGCCGAAGGTGCTGCCGGGCTGGAGAAATGCCTGACGCAAATCTGCGCCGCTGCGCACAGGCGATCGACGATGGTTACAGCCTGGTGGTGCTGTCGGATCGCAATATCGGGCCGGAACGCGTGCCCGTCAGTGCGCTGCTGGCGACCGGCGCGGTGCATCATCACCTGGTGCAGAACCAGCTGCGTACCCGGATCGGTATCGTGGTCGAAACCGGCGAGGCGCGCGAAGTGCATCACCATTGCCTGCTGATCGGTTATGGCGCGGATGCGATCAATCCCTACCTGGCGTTTGAGGCCCTGTTCCAGGCCAAGCGTGATGGCCTGCTCGAGCGAAACTGATTACGCCAACGATGACACGATCGTGTATGACTACCGCAAGGCGGTGGCCAAGGGCATGCTCAAGGTGATGGCGAAGATTGGCATCTCCACGCTGCAATCCTACAAGGGTGCGCAAATATTTCGAAGCCGTGGGTATTGGCGAGCGAAGTGATCGAGCGCTGTTTCCGCGGCACCGCGAGTCGCATCAAGGGCGTCGATTTCGATCTGCTCGGCGAAGAATCATTGCGTCGTCACGAGCTGGGGTATCCCAGTCGTAACCTGGTACGTTTGCCGGTGTTGCCCAATCCCGGTGATTTTCACTGGCGTTCAGGCGGTGAACTGCACATGTGGAATCCCGATACCATTGCCAATCTGCAACTGGCTGCACGCACCAACAGCAAGCAGGCCTACAAAGATTTCGCGCGCTTTTCCGACGAGCAGGCCACGCGTCGCGCCACCCTGCGCGGCTTAATGACGTTCAAAAACAAGGTCAACGGCGGCCCGATTTCGATTGATGAAGTCGAACCGGCGAAAGAAATCGTCAAACGTTTTGCCACCGGCGCGATGAGCTTTGGCTCGATTTCGGCCGAAGCGCACGAAACGCTGGCGATTGCGATGAACCGCATGGGCGGCAAGTCCAACACCGGCGAAGGCGGTGAAGACGAATCGCGCTTCACGCCGATGGCGAACGGTGATTCAAAACGCTCGGCGATCAAGCAGGTCGCTTCGGGTCGTTTTGGTGTGACCAACTGGTATCTGACCAATGCCGATGAGCTGCAGATCAAGGTCGCGCAGGGTGCCAAGCCCGGCGAGGGCGGTGAACTGCCCGGCGGCAAGGTCGATGCGACGATTGCGCGCATCCGGCATTCGACGCCCGGGTGTCGGCCTGATCAGCCCGCCGCCGCACCACGATATTTATTCCATCGAAGACCTGGCGCAGCTGATTCACGATCTGAAAAATTCCAATCCGGCGGCGCGCATCAGCGTCAAGCTGGTGTCTGAAATCGGCGTCGGCACGATTGCTTCCGGCGTCGCCAAAGCGTTTTCTGACCATATCGTGATTGCCGGTCATGACGGCGGCACCGGTGCATCACCGCTGACCTCGGTCAAACACGCCGGCCTGCCGTGGGAACTGGGTCTGGCCGAAACCCACCAGACACTGGTGATGAATGACCTGCGTTCGCGCGTCGTAGTGCAAACCGACGGCCAGCTCAAAACCGGTCGCGACGTCGCGATTGCGGCGATACTGGGTGCCGAAGAATTCGGCTTCTCGACCGCGCCGCTGATCACCCTGGGCTGCATCATGATGCGCAAGTGTCATCTCAATACCTGCCCGGTCGGTATCGCGACGCAGGATCCTGAGCTGCGCAAGAAATTTTCCGGCAAGCCCGAGCACGTCGTGAACTACCTGTTCATGGTGGCAGAAGATGTGCGCGAAATTATGGCGCAGCTTGGTTTCCGTACAGTGAACGAAATGATCGGTCGCGTCGACGTGCTGGAAACAGATATCGCGGTTGATCACTGGAAAATGAAAGGCATCGACCTGTCGACGATACTCGCGCCTGCGGTGAAAGCGCACGAGGGCGTTGGCGTGTATTGCAGCATGAAACAGGATCACGGACTCGAGCGCGCGCTCGATAACCAGATCATCGCGCTGGCACAAGCCTGCGATCGAGAAAGGCGAAAAAGTACAAATCGAACTGCCGGTCATCAATACCAACCGCGTTGTCGGCACCATGCTGTCACACGAGCTGGCCAAGGCGCACAAGGGCAAGCCGTTGCCCGAGGATACAGTTCATATCCAGCTCAATGGTTCGGCGGGCCAGAGTCTGGGCGCGTGGTTGTACCAGGGCGTGACCATTGAACTCGAAGGCGATGCCAACGATTATGTCGGCAAGGGGCTTTCGGGTGGTCGCATCGTGGTCTACCCGCCGGGTAACAGCAGTTTTGTCGCCGAAGAAAATATTATCGTCGGCAACGTGTGCCTCTACGGTGCCACCGGTGGTGAAGTCTTTATTCGCGGCATTGCCGCCGAACGTTTCTGCGTGCGCAACAGCGGTGCCAGCACGGTGGTCGAAGGTGTCGGTGATCACGGCTGTGAATACATGACCGGCGGTCGCGTGGTGGTGCTGGGTGATACCGGGCGCAACTTTGCCGCGGGCATGAGCGGCGGTATCGCCTACGTGTGGGATCCGAACCAGGCAATGCAGTGACAAGTGCAATCCCGACATGGTCGAGCTGGAAGCAGTGGAAGTCGATGAAGACATCGCCGAACTCCGCCAGCTGATCGAAAAACACCTGGCGTATACGGGTTCAAGCGTAGCGCGCAAGGTGCTCGATAACTGGGAAGCGTCCCTTGCGCAGTTCGTCAAGGTGATGCCGATCGATTACAAGCGTGTGTTGCAGCAGATGAAGCAGCAGTCATCCAGTGAAAGTGGCCAGGCCGTCGCCTGATTGCATTAAACAGATTAGCAGGACATAGAGCAGCATGGGTAAACCCACCGGTTTCAAAGAATTTCAGCGCAAGACAGAAGCATACCGCGATGTCAGTGTGCGTCTTGCTGATTATGGCGAGATTTTCAGTGGCAAGCACGATGTCGAAGCAACTGAAAATCCAGGGCGCGCGCTGCATGGATTGTGGTGTGCCGTTTTGCCAGTCGGGCAACGGCTGTCCGATCAGCAACCTGATCCCGGAATGGAATGACCTGGTGTACCACGGCCAGTGGGACGACGCGCTCGATCGCCTGCACAAGACCAATAATTTTCCCGAGTTCACCGGTCGCGTCTGCCCGGCACCCTGCGAAGGCTCTTGTGTGCTGGGGATTACCAATCCGGCAGTCACTATCAAGAACATCGAACATGCAATTATCGATCACGGTTTCGAGCAGGGCTGGGTAAAACCGGTGCTGCCGTCGTCGCGCACCGGCAAAACCGTGGCCGTGGTCGGTTCCGGGCCTGCCGGTCTCGCCGCCGCGGCGCAGCTGAACAAGGCCGGTCACAGTGTCACGGTGTACGAACGCGCCGACCGTATCGGCGGCCTGTTGATGTATGGCATTCCCAACATGAAGCTGGGCAAGGACATTGTGCAACGCCGGGTCGACATCATGCACGACGAAGGCATCGAATTTATTACCAATGCCGATGTCGGTGGTACGGGTGAAAATGCCATCTCGGTCGAGTTCTTACAAAAGGAAAATGATGCCGTGCTGCTTGCCACCGGTGCGACCCGTGCGCGCGACCTCGAAGTAAAAGGCCGCGAGCTCAAGGGTATTTATCCGGCGATGGAATTTCTGACTGCGAATACGAAGAGCCTGCTGGATTCGAACCTGGAAGACGGGCACTATATTTCAGCCGCAGGTCAAAACGTGATTGTCATCGGTGGCGGTGATACCGGTACTGACTGTATCGGCACATCGTTGCGCCATGGCTGCAAATCACTGGTCAATTTTGAATTGTTGCCCATGCCGCCCGAGCAGCGCGCGGACGATAATCCATGGCCGCTATGGCCGGTGATTCATCGCACTGATTACGGGCATGAAGAAAGTGCGCATAGCTTCGGTCGCGATCCGCGTGAATACTGCATTCTTACCAAGGAATTTGTCGGTGACGAAAACGGTAAAGTCAGCAGCCTGACCACCGTGATGGTCAAGTGGGCGAAGTCAGCCGACGGTCGCTGGCAGATGGATGAAGTGCCAGGCAGCGAAAAAACCTGGCAGGCGGACCTGGTGTTACTGTCGATGGGTTTTCTCGGGCCCGAACACTATGTCAGTGATGCGCTGGGGATAGAATACGATGCGCGTTCCAACTACAGCGCAGAATACGGTGTGTACAAAACCAGTGTTGATGGTGTGTATACCGCGGGTGACTGTCGTCGCGGTCAGTCGCTGGTGGTGTGGGGTATTAACGAAGGTCGAGAAGCTGCGCGCGAAATCGATCGTGATTTAATGGGTTCTACTCAACTGCCATAGCGCTGCCCGCTCAGGCGGGTCCCGGTTGTCAATCCAGCCCGGGCGTTAGTGCGTGTTGCCCTGTTTACTCTGCAGGCCCTGTTGCACAAGGCGTGTCAGGTTGCCGGCCGGGCAGGCTTCATTCAGGGTGTGCAATATCAGCTGGGATCGATTTTTCACACGAAATTTTTTGAACAGGTTGCCCAGGTGCGCCTTGATACTGTGGTGCGACAGGCAGACTTTATCTGCGATTTCCCTGGTATCTAAACCTTGCATGACCATTTCGAGAACTTCGGCTTCGCGTCGCGTCAGCCGCTGGCTTAAAATCTGCACACGATGGCTGATCGAGGCGCGGATCGAGCAACCCGATATCAGTCGTGTCATGATGTGGCGTTCCACCCAGTAATCATTATGCATCACGGTATCGATAGCCTGGGTGAGATGGCTTCCGGTCATTTTTTCATTCAGGTAACCGAGTGCGCCCGCCTGGATCACGCTGTATAGATAGTCATCAACCATGCCCTGGCCAAATACCAGGATACGGATCCCCGGATTGACGACGATAAGTTGCTTGATGAACTCATCCGGATTGGGTGGGATTGATCCGGTATGCAGGAACAGGATATCCGGCCGGATTTCTCGAAAATCATAGTGCGCGCTAATCTTGTTTTCCAGCAGTGCAATGTTGTGCCAGGCGTCTGACTCCAGCATGCTGATAATCCCGTCCACAAAAAAGTTTCGCTGACCCACAATAGCGATATGTCTAATGACAGAGCTGTCAGTTTTTTGCATGTGCGTGTCAGATTTTTGTGCAATGTTCACGGGAATATTCTCAATTAGTAGTCAGATAATTAGCATATTCTAATACAGTTGTATACAAATATGCAAGTTTTATGATAAATCTCAATTTTAAACCCGGTGTACTGCGGCACATGGACTTGAATACAGTCAGCCAGTTACTGCCAAATTGGCAGTTAACAACATAGATGTCTTGTCGGGTGGTGCCTGGCGCGGATAAAAAAACAGCTGAAAGTAGCTATACGTGGGGAAAGTGAATGCTGTTGTTTAGCTATTCGGCGACTCGGTAGGTGAGTGTGAGCCCCGTTCTGGCGGCTGATTTCATGCATTGCGCACATTAAAAAACCCGGCATACCGGGTTTTCTATAGACAACAGTGCTGGTTATGGTGGCTGCTTAACTGGGAATGGTCTGTTTTTTGATGACCGGACGTTTTTCATAGTGGGCAATGAGTTTACTCAGTGCCTTGCCGCCGTCACCTTCAAAGCTTATGAAACCCAGGCCGATCAGGTAGTCATCCTGCGACAGGCGACGCGCCGAAATAATGCGGCAGCGTGCGTAGAACTTGCTGTTGGATTCGATCGGGAGCTGGCCAACGACCTTCACCGTGATTTGATCCAGTGGATGATTGTGAATACCGCGCGGTTCAATTTCATCAGCTACCCAGCCATCACAGCGAAACTGCAGACCAGTACTGGATATATTGCAGGTCTCAATCGGCAGAATCGCGCCATTTGACAACACCAGGTCAATCTTCAGATTGAGCTTGTGCCGTTCAGATAGCCTGCGATCTAATTCTGGGTGTACTGCTGCCATGTTTGCGGGTGTAAAAATTTGTAATACTCTGAGTGTAGTACAGGTTTATATAAATGAGCAATATCAGCCGGTTAAGGCCTGCCGGCTGCAGACGAACTGCACCCTGGCTGTGTCATCAGATCTTTGCCAGGGCTGCATCGTAATTCGGTTCCTGGGCAATTTCCGGCACCTGTTCGTTATAGGCTACTTTGCCTGAGCTGTCGATGACAATCACGGCGCGTGACAGCAGACCTCGAAGCACACCGTCGCTGATGGTCAGGCCGTAGTTATCACCGAATTCGGGATTACGAAAGCTGGACAATGTGACCACATTGTCCAGGCCCTCTGCACCACAGAAGCGTGATAAGGCAAACGGCAGGTCTGCAGAAATACAGAGTACGACTGCTTTGCCGCCCGAGGCTGATTTATTAAAGCGCCGGGTCGACTCGGCGCAAACGCCGGTATCGATGCTGGGAAATATATTCAGTATTACAGGTTTGCCGGCATAATCAGCCAGGCTGGTTTCACCCAGATCGCTGTTGGTGAGGGTGAACGCGGGCGCTTTAGAACCCGGAGCCGGCATCTCGCCAACGGTATGAATTTCATCGCCGTGAAGTGTAATCGTAGCCATTGTATTTCCCATTTTATATATGTAAGTGTGGCCTGTATCCTTGCATAAGCCGAGCTGCTAAAAAACCATGATAGTACTACGGGTTAAAAGCTATTCTATGCGCAAATGTAGAGTGTGGAAAGCGGAAAAAATTTCATCATTGAAACACACAAAGTAAATATTATTGAGCGAGGTATGCGCAGCGCTCGCTGTCTGCCAGGCAATTTCACACGCCTGTGCAATCGGGTAACCGTAAACGCCGCAACTGATGGCCGGAAATGCAATACTGGACAAGCGGTGCTGTGCTGCAATTTCAATACAACGTGAATAACAACTGGCAAGCAGTTCAGCTTCGTTGTGATCACCACCCTGCCACACCGGACCAACCGTATGTATGACATACCTGGCAGGTAAATCGTAGCCGCCTGTTATGCAGGCGTCTCCACTAGCACAACCGCCCAGAGTTTTGCATTCAGCAAGTAACTGCGGGCCGGCTGCCCGATGAATAGCGCCATCCACGCCACCACCACCGAGCAGGCTGTTATTCGCCGCATTAACGATTGCGTCTACTTCGAGTCGAGTAATGTCACCGCGAATGATATGCAATTGTGTCATTTTGTTAAAAATCGCCGAGGGCTAATAAATCAAAACTACCGGTATGTTAATATGCGCAGCGATTTTTTATCAATTTAATAGTTGTCATGCTTACAAATCAGTATTTGGCAACTGACAATATTTCAGGAGAAAGATCATGCCGGAAGACATTAGCAATATCGATATACAAGCCTTACTTGATGTATATGTGATTCCCTGGAGTATAAATATCACGCTGGCACTGGTGATATTTATTGTTGGTAAATTCATCGTTGGTTTAATTACCCGGCTTGTAAAAAAACTGATGATCAAGGCGAAAGTCGACAATATCCTTGTCGGCTTCATTTCATCCATCATCAAGGCTGTTCTGCTTTTATTCGTTGCAGTCGCTGCGCTAGACCAGCTTGGCGTTGATACCACGTCCTTGATCGCACTCATTGGTGCTGCCGGTCTGGCAATTGGCCTGGCATTGCAGGGCTCTTTGCAAAACCTGGCAAGTGGCGTGATGCTCATTGTGTTCCGTCCGTTTTCTGCGGGCGACCTGGTAGAAACAGCAGGCGTTACCGGCGTAGTTGAAACGATCGGTATTTTTACCACCACAATGCGCACGGGTGATAACCGTGAAATCATCGTCCCGAACGGAGAAATATTTGGTGGCAACATTACCAATTTCTCAAAACGTGCAACGCGTCGTGTCGATATGGTGTTCGGTATTGGATATGACGACGATATCCGTAAAGCGCGTGACATTATAAAGAGTGTACTCGACGCAGATGACAGAATTCATGCCGAGCCTGCTCCGCTGATTGCAGTGGGCGCGCTGGCTGATAGCAGTGTTAACTTCAATGTTCGCCCATGGTGTAACACTGCGGATTACTGGGGTGTGTATTTTGATACGCACGAAAAAATTAAACTGGCGTTCGATGAAAATGGAATTTCTATTCCGTATCCGCAAATGGATATTCATCAGCACGCAGCCTGAAGAAAGGTCAAATATGAAAAATTTAAAAAACAATGCAGTCGCTACAGCAATTGCCATGGCGTTGCTTGCGACTAATGGTGCGGTTTATGCCGCTGATGCTGCAGAAAAATCACCGTGGAAGTCTTCGGCGGAACTGGGCTATGTAATGACTTCAGGTAACTCTGAAACCTCAACCATTAATGCAAAAATTGATGCGACCCATGAAAAAGATAAGTGGCGCCATAACGTGCACGCTGAAGCGTTTGGCGCCTCAACGACTGACCAGGTGACTAATGTAGAAACCACGTCAGCAGAGCGTTACCAGCTTTCAGGAAAATCAGATTACAAATACAGTGAATTTAATTATGTATTTGGCCTGGTCAATTACGATAAGGACCGCTTCAGTGGTTATGAGTATCAAACGACCATCGCCGCTGGTTATGGGCGTCGCCTGCTGCACGAAGAAGACATGACGCTGGATCTTGAAATCGGTCCTGGTCTTCGAATAGTCAAGCTCGACGGTGCTGCCGATTCTGACAGCGAAGGCATTCTGCGTCTTGCTGGTAAATTCCTCTGGAAAGTGTCGGACACTTCAACGTTTACACAAGATCTGACGGTCGATGCAGGCAGTGATTTGACCGTGAGCAAGTCTGTTACTGCGTTAACAGCAAAAGTCAACACCAGCCTGGCGATGAAGCTGTCATTGACAGTGAAGAGCAATTCAGTCGTGCCTGCAGGCAAGGAAAAGACTGATACGGAAACAGCTGTTACCCTGGTGTATTCATTCTGAGGAATGCTTAAATCCGGGCAATAAAAATGGTGCGCATTGCGCACCTTTTTTATTGCTTTGAAAATCGCTTATTATTTTTTGAGCAAATCGCGAATTTCTGAAAGCAGTACTTCTTCATTGGAAGGTTTCGGCGGTGATGATGGCGCAGCTTCTTCCTTCTTCTTCAGGCTATTAATCATTTTAACAGCGATGAAAATCACAAACGCAATGATAGTGAAATCAATCATGGTCTGGATGAATTTTCCGTAATTCATGGTCACAGCAGCAGCATCACCGCTGGCTTCCTGTATGGTCAGGGCGAGGTCGGTGAAATCCACGCCGCCGAGCATTACACCAATCGGCGGCATGACCACATCAGCGACAAATGATGAAACAATTTTACCGAATGCCACACCGACAATAATGCCGACAGCCATGTCGACCACGTTTCCTTTGATAGCAAAGTCTTTAAATTCAGACATCATGCTCATATAGATAACCCCCAGGTTAATTAAGTTAAGTGAATACCGCGCACAGGATGCTGTTTTCTAACTGTAATATCAAGTTAAACATTGTGTCTAATCAGAACTGAAAGCAATGCCGAGCGGCAATTGATACAACAGGCCAAGTGCCCAACGCTGATTTTCGTGGTGGCTGACGAAATAACCGAGCTTTGAGAGTGCGCTGCCTGTTGAGGGAAACAGATTGAACCTGAAGTTGGTACCACCGGCATCGTTTAGATTAATCGACCAGAGCAGGCTTTTGTCGCGGTCATAGAATATACCAAAGCTGGTTTCAAGTTCGGCCTGGCGGTCGAGATTGAAATCAATCCGCTGGGTAGCCAGGCCGATGCCCCATGATATCGAGTCAGTATGCGACAGGCTGTGCGATAATCCAACCAGGTTGTTGAGCCCGGTGAACACAAACAGGCGCGAATCACCGAAGCGGGTCGCGGGCGGTCGATAGACATAACTGATACCGGTATTCACCAGCCTGTCCTGTGAAAAATCGAACGCCTGAAGATAGGGCCAGATAGCAGGGTCGAGTGTGCGCATAACAAAATCGGCAACTGCATCCTGGTGAAACAGCCAGATACCGAGCGGTCGAAATAAATACACATCTGCAACTTCATCGTCCTGGGTCGTGGTGCCTTTCTCAAAAATTTCCTGGAGAATTTCAGCAGTCATCGCGAGTGTCGTGGCATACACCGCGGGATACTCAGCATTGTGCGCACGAAAATATTCCAGGTCTTTGCGATAGACCATGCCACCGCCGAGCAGATGCAATGCGTAATTAGGGAGCGCTGCATAGGATTCGTTCGAGTTATCGCTGTCGACCGGAAAAATCTGGCGATTAACAAATGCATTGAAACCGCCTTCATTCTCGATGGCGCGGCGCGGGTGGCGTAAATGATCAAATACTTCGTTTGTATGCTTGCGAAAATCGCTGGTGTCGAAACTGTCGGGCAGCTGCAAAGTATCAAACGAATAACTCAGAAAGTTGCCGAGCGGTGAATACAGCGCATCCGATCCGTAATCATGTGGCTGGTAATAGGTGTAGTTATCAGCAATAGCTGTGGTCAGTGACAGGCACAGGATTGTCGCGCACCTGGTTAACAGCTGTGCGGATTTACAGCCGGTTACCCTCATTGTGCCCAGTCAGGAAATGACTGGAGTTGAATATCAAACAGCAGCATTCCCCAGAGCCAGGTAAACAGGGTGATTAATACAATTGCCATAAGATTGATGATCAGGCCGGTGGTCGCCATATCACGTATGCGTAACTGCCCCGAGGCGAACACGATTGCATTTGGCGGCGTTGCAACCGGCATCATAAACGCCATCGACGCTGCAAGCGTGACCGGGATCATTAATAGCAGGGGATTGACTTCGATGCTTTGCGCCACGCTGGCGACCAGTGGCAGCAGCATTTGAGCAGTGGCAGTATTGGACGTAACTTCAGTCAGAAAAACCACGATCGAAGTCGTGCCTGCAATCAAGGACAACGTATCCAGATCCTGAAGGCCGATAAACTGCCGTCCGGTGAATTCCGCAAGGCCACTGTCGCTAAAGCCTTTGGCCAGCGCAAATCCGCCGCCAAACAACAGAACAATGCGCCAGGGTATTTCCGCGATAGTGTCAATGTCGACAATCTTCTGGTACCGGCTTTTATCTTTGCTCGACAGGCTGAATAGCAGCAGTGCAGATGTCATCGCTACGCTGCCATCATCAAAGTAGTCTGGATGCGAAAACAGGCCTGACCAGCCAGGTATTATAAATTCACCCAGCACGATGTCGTTGCGAAAAATCCAGCACAGGGCAGTCACGCTGAAAACGGCGGTGACAACTTTTTCTTCATAACTCATGGGCGTTGCTGGTGCGCTGATGTCGGTGCTGAGCGCATCGAGTGAGCTGAATGATTTACCAGTATAACGCCGGGTGATGACATACCAGCAGAGCAGCAACATACTGACCGCAAGCGGCAGCGCAAACAGAAACCATTGTGCAAAACTGATCACCGGTGCATCCGGGAAAGTAATGCTGAAAATTCTTTGCATCGCCATATTAGGAGGCGTGCCAATGAGCGTTGCAACGCCGCCGATCGAGCAGGAATACGCTATCCCCAGCATGAGTGCGGTAAGTATTTGCTGACGTTCCTTTTCATCCAGTACTTCTGCACAACGTGCGTACACTGCCAGGCCAATCGGTAACAACATGGTCGCGGTGGCGGTATTCGATATCCACATAGACAGACCGGCGCTGGTTAGCATGAAACCCATCACCATCATGCGTGCGCTGCCGTTAAACCAGCTGATGACACGTAACGCGATGCGCTTGTGCAGCCCCCAGCGTTGCATCGCCAGCGCCAGTACAAAACCACCGATGAAAAGAAAAATAGTCGAATTGATGTAAACATCAGCAACGTCTTTGCCGGATGTGATACCCAGTATTGGAAAGGCGGCAAGTGGAACCAGCGCAGTGACGGCGAGCGGCAGTGATTCAGTTATCCACCATGTCACCATCAGTGCAGCGACAGCAGCCATATGGGTGACAGTCGCGTCGGGAAATATCGCCAGGTTTTCGATCACAAAAAACAGCACAATGCCCAGCCAGAAGCCGAGACGCGAAGAGCTCGTGATGAAGCTGAGGAATATTTGCATAGCGCAGTATTGCCCACTCGAAACGAGGTTTCAAGCCTTGAGAGTTATTGTATGTAGGAGCGTGCGCGCATTTGCCTGCTGTGATATTCGCCAAGTAATATAACTGCAAGGGTTGCGCCAACCAGTGCGAAAGCCATATCAGACTGGGTGTCCCACACATACCCCTGGGTGCCGAGAAACGCATCAGCAGCTTCATCGCTGAGTAGTGCAACCCACCATTCAATCATTTCATAAAAGGCACTGAATGCCAGGCAGAAACACACTGCAAAAAAATCGCACCATGCACGTGAATGAATAATCTCACGTCGAAGAATAATTTCGCGTGCAATTATCGCCGGGACAAAGCCCTGCACCAGGTGCCCGAGCTTGTCATAGTTATTGCGTTCGAGTGAAAACAGCTCGCGCGCCCATTCGCCCAGCGGTACTTGTGCATAGGTATAGTGGCCACCGATCATGAGTACGACGCAATGAAGCAGTATTAACCAGTAGCTCAGCGGCGTTAGCGGAAAACTTCTGCGCGTATACCACAACACGGCAATGCCGATGAGTGCCGGCGATACTTCGAGAAACCAGGTGGGCATATCTGCAGGGTTGATCGCAGACCAGATTAATACTGTGAAATAAATAACAAGCCAGAGTGCTTTCATATTATTTTTGACAACGCGTGCAATAGAACGATGAGCGCTGTTGCTGGGTGAACTGTTTGATTATGTTACCACATTGCTGGCAGGGTTCACCGGCCTTGCCATAGACAAAAAGTTTTTGTGCAAAATAACCCGGTTGACCATTTTCGCGGGTAAAGTCTCGCAGCGTAGTGCCGCCCTGAGTGATGGCATCGGCCAGTACCTGCTTGATGGCGTCTACCAGTTTTTCACAACGTACGCGACTCAGGCTGCCGGCTTTGCGTTTCGGGCTGATGCCGGCCATGAACAACGATTCGCAGGCGTAAATATTACCCACCCCGACGACGATGTGGCTGTTCATGATAAATGATTTAATCGAACAGCTACGCCTGCGTGATGCGCTGTGCAGTAACTCGCTGTTAAATTCTTCACTCAAGGGTTCGGGGCCGAGTTTTGCCAGCAGTTTATGTTGTTCAACCGGTGTGTCGGTCCATAATACGCAGCCGAATTTTCTCGGATCACGCAGGCGCAACACTTTATTATTGTTGAATACGAGATCGAAGTGGTCATGCTTGTCAAAACTCGACGCGGGCGCGCATATTTTCAAACTGCCAGACATGCCGAGGTGGATGATCAGTGTGCCGTCACCGATCCCGAGCAACAGGTATTTTCCGCGACGTGAAACACTGTGGACGCGTCGCTGTTTTAGCTGCGCCGGCAGTTTGCGCGGTATCGGCCAGCGCAACTTGTGCTGGCGAATGATGACATCATTGATGGTCTGGTCGAGTATATGCGGTTCAATACCGCGGCGGCTGGTTTCGACTTCTGGCAGCTCGGGCATGATGAGTATCCAGCCGGTGCAGGCAATCTATTTTAGTTTGATTTGCTGCGCTGAATGTTCGAATCAGAGGTCCTGTTCGAGTTCGTCAGTATCCACCTGGCCGGAAATGCGCCGCCGGATATGTGACCAGGAAACGCCGATGCTGAGTACGCTGGCGATCATCACTTCCACGATATAGGTGATGGCGCGGGCGCTGTCGGTGGTCAGGTTGAAAACGTCGATAATCAGCCAGATCAGCAGGCCGAAAAAGGCGACCGCCAGTAGCAGGCCGATCATGCCGAGCGACATCACCGTGGCGCGAACCATGATTGCCCAGCCAATCAACAGGATCACGCCGACAAAGGCCTTGTATACATTGAAGCTGCTGAAGTCTTCTGTCACCCAGTGATAATACGAATAACCTTCCGGGTTGTAGCTGCAAAACACCACAACAATGGCAAATACAAAACGGACTATAAATGAATCCCAGCCGAAACGGTTCATGCTAATTCCTCGTTGGATCGTGGCAATGCCCGCATTATACGGGATTCGCTGGCGGGTAAAAGTATAACAGCCGTTACAATGGCTGCAGAAACCCGTCTGTTAAAGACTGTGAATTATCCTGAAATTCTGCGGGTAGTTCGCTGCTCGCGCCCGGCCGCAGCAGACGATCATAGAATTCAAGATTGAAATGATATTCAATATCCAGTGCAGGGCGGGCAATAATCAGCCAGGGCTCGACATCGGTGATTTCAAACACCAGTGGTTCGTCCTGCCCGTCGATACCGACTTCGATACGACCGAGCGAGGCCCGGGGATTGTAGGTGTGCACGCCAAATGCCTGGCTGTTGCGCCAGTGATCAAGGTTTTTGACAATCGCATCGCTGCTGATGCCGGGGTCAGAACTGCGCCAGGCATTATCGCTGAATGTCAGGGTTTGTTCGGGAAGCACAAGGTGAGTAATAACCGCATCACGTGGCAACAGCGACTGGGATACCAGGGTGCCCAGCTGAGAAGAAAGCAGCGGGTAGTACATGTCTGCGACCAGGTGCACACGGTCGCCGATCATGACATAACGGTTGTGATTCACCGGGTTGGTGTTGCCGAATGCAATCATGGTGGCATTGAAAGTGATGGACGTAGCTGCGGGCGCCAGCGCGAATTTTTCGAGTGACAGCGTCGAGGCATCGTAACTGGCCAGGCTGTCACTGGCGAGCATATCAAGCAGCGTGTTGATGCGAAAATCGTTGGCGTCAATCTCGACAGGTTGCGTCATGCGCCAGTGCGTGCCCGGTTTATCCAGTATGGTTATGCGTGAGCGATGCCGGATCTCGATATGGGTAACTGCATTTTTTTCCAGCGCTGTGAGCCGGTTATTGTCCAGCGGTTGGTTTTTTTCAAGATAAACAAAAAAACCAAGGGTAATAACAATCACCAGCAGTGCAAGGTTGGTTAATAAGCGTGGCAGCATGACAGGCGATCAGCGTTTACGGCGTTTGAACCAGATAATAAATCCCGCCAGCAGTAAAACACCGGGCAGCACGATAAAGAAGCCGAAACCGATGAACAGTATATGCAGGTCATTGAGCTGCAGCTGGGTATCGGGTGCGGCCTTGAGTTCGACCGCAATCAGGTCATCATCACCCGCCAGCCAGTTGAATATATTCATGCCGAGTGCAAGGTTGGCGCCTGAACCGATATAGGCATTGGCGAGAAAATCACTGTCACCAACCACCACAATGCGCTGGCTGGCCTTGTCTGCATTTACATTTTCGTCTTCGCCCGGCACGGCAGTGAGCGGCAGAATACGATCGAGTGCAATGCCCAGGGTAATTGGCCCCGCGATATCACCATCGGCACTGCTGAAAACAATCTCTTCGGACAGGCCGCCGATTTCGGTCCAGCTTTTTTCGAAAGAGCGGAACAGCTCGTTGTGCTCCCAGTCGTTATTTGTGCCGGGTTTAAAAGCAATGCCACGCGCAAGCGGGAACAGGGTGTTGTAATCGATACCCCTGGTAACTGCGTGCGGGTAATACTCCAGCACGGGAATGATTGCCGGGTGTTCTATTTGCAAGGTCGCGCGCAGATTGACATTGTTGTCCATCACCATGCCGTTCTGGAATTCAAGTCCGAGTTGTTCGGCAACGGGTTCAAGTCCGGCGAGTTCGCCAGGATCTACCAGCCATAGCAGGTTGCCGCCGGCATTTATATAGTCTTCGATATGAGCGCGTTCACCGTCGAGCAGGGTTTTTGACGGTGCGGCAATCACCAGTATTTGAGTTTGCGCATCAATCGTATCCTGCAGCAGGTTGATGCGCTCGACAATAAAACCCATGCTGCCCAATTGCGCAGCCAGCGTGGTGTAACCGCGGTTGTCATTGTTTTTCGGGTCACGTTCACCGTGGCCGCCAAGAAACTGCACCTTGCGCACAGTGTCACGACTCAGCCGCAACAGCGCGCTGCTAATACTTTGTTCACCGAGCGTGGCAATACTTTCCTTACGTCCCTGGTATTTGATCACCACCTGGCCGTAGGCGTTGATTTCATCCTGGCGGGCCTGTTCGATATCAATGTCAGGATTGACCAGGCGAAATTCAAAATCAGGTTTTACACGTTGATAGCGCTTCAGAATTTCTTCTACTGCCTGGCGCAGAGTCGGGTCATCCTGCACATAAACATTCACCGCCACCGGGGATTTCAATGCCCGGAGTAAATCCACGCTGCTTTTTGAAAGACTGTTGCGCGCATGGGTGGTCCAGTCAAACTGGGTGGAATACTGCTGGCTGAGCCAGGCGACCAGGCCGGCGGCGCACAGCAGCAGTGCAATAAATATAATTTTTTGCAGTTGCAGCTGGAAACGCAGTCGTTTGTTAATTCGCATATCAGTTTTGCAGCCTTTGCGAATCCATTTGTCGAATTGTGAGCATGACAAACACGGTAATAAATAACACGAAGTAGGTGATGTCTGCAGTGTCAATAATGCCGCGCAACATCGGTGCGAAGTGATTGAGCAATGACAGCCAGGAAAGGGCGCCATCGGCAGACGCGCTGCCGCCTGCGTTGCGCTCGATGATCCACAATAATAATAACAGGCCGAACGTGCTCACCGCGGCAATCACCGGGCTGGGCGTGAGTGAAGACATGTATAGTCCTGCGGCGGAAAAGGCTGCCAGTAATAAAAACAGCGCCAGCAAACCGGCCAAGAGTTTGCCGAGGTCGAGATCGGCGCCGGATAATAATGACAGCGGCATCAGGCTGAGCATGCAGACAAACAGCAACATGAACAGCACAATGCCGATATATTTTCCAAGTACGATTTCGGTATTGCTGAGCGGTGCTGACAACAACAGGCTGAGGGTGCCATTGCGGCGTTCTTCACTGATCAGCCGCATGGTTAGCAAGGGTGTCACCATCAACAGGATGATACTCGAGACTTCAAACAGGGGCGCGATAACCAGGTCAACCACGCCGGGCGCATTCGGCAGCGTGGTCAGTTGTGACTGGATAGCGAAAAACGCATCGATCTGGGTAAAGAAAATCCATGCCAGGATGACCTGGGTGACTGCGAGCACGGTCCAGGCCAGTGGTGACAAAAACATGCTGCGCAGTTCGCGAAATGCTATCGTGAAAATCATGCTGCTTTAGTGTCCTTGTTGCCTGACGTGTCACCCGCGTTGTTTCCCGTGTTGTCACCCGTGTTGTCACCCGTGTTGTCTCCCAGCGCCAGCTCGATAAAAATCTGTTCCAGGCTGTGTTGCGTGGGTGTCAGGCGTATTAAACCCCAGTCATTAGCGACGGCATCTTTGGCGATTTGTTCAGCGCTGACATTATGCGTAGTCAGGATGAAGCGGCCATAGTCCGAGCCGTTGACGCCGGTGACATACGGCAGTTTGCTCAGCACCTCCAGTGCAGGCGCGCGTGCAAATGCGACCTCAAAGATTCCGGTCTCCTGGCGTTGCAGCAGGCTGTCCATGTCAGAAGCGAATACCAGTCTGCCGCGGTTGATAATCTGCACGCGGTTACACACCGCCTGCACTTCGGGAAGAATATGGGTGGAAAGAATAATGCCATGCTCCTTACCAAGCTCGGTAATCAGCTCGCGGATCTCGCGTATCTGGATCGGGTCGAGTCCGACGGTGGGTTCGTCAAGAATAATCACCCGCGGTGAATGCACGATCGCCTGGGCAATGCCGACGCGTTGCTGGTAACCCTTGGAAAGGTTGCCAATCAGGCGTTTGCCTTCACGGCCCAGGCCGCAGCGCTGTTTGGCCAGGTCGACCGCACTGGCGATATCCGACCTGGCGATGCGATGCAGCTGCGCGCAATAGCGCAAATACTCATCGACGCTCAACTCCTTATATAAGGGGGGTAATTCTGGCAGGTAGCCCAGCGCCGATTTGGCGGCCTTTGGCTCGTCCAGCAAGTCCACGCCGTCGATCGAAATCTCGCCTTCGCTGGGCGCAAGGTTGCCGCTCAGCATTTGCATGGTAGTCGACTTGCCAGCGCCGTTGGGGCCAAGGAAACCGAGGATATCGCCCGCGTTCAGCTCAAAGCTGACATGGTCGACAGCGCAATGCTGGCCGTAATAGCGCGCCAGGTTTTTCACGTTTACTAGGGACATGCGACGCTATTATTCAGTAATTAGGATTTGATGCAAGGGATAAAAAAATCGCCGTAAAGTCGCGAGGGGCGCAAAGCTGGTTTACGCACGGATACAGTATTGGCCTGATCTTCAAACACTTATCGTCTTAGTCGCTGAATGCATGGAGAATCAGCAATTGACGCCGGGATTCAGCGCAGCAGCTTCTTGATGGTACGGATAAAGTCTTTTTGTTTTAGCCTGCCCTTGATAAAAGTCGCATCGGCTTCTTCGATGGCGCCGGTCACATCGTGCGCCGAGAGGATGATAATGGGTGTTTCCGGGTAAGCTTGCCTGAGTTCGCGCGCCATGCCCGAACCGGAGCCGTCTTTGAAAACCAGGTCTAGCATGAACATATCGAACACTGATCCCGCCAGCAGCTCGCGAAATTCTTTTGCAGTGTGGACTGAAGTCACGCTCGCAACTGTATCGAGCAGGGTAGAGACATACGGATGAAAATCGGGGTCATCCTCGAGGTGGAGAATGCTTTTCTGTTTATTGCTCATCGGTGTACCTTGTATCTGTTGTTAACGGCGCATCCGACGAGACAACAGCGTCACTGCGGAGTGGTATATTCTATACATCAGTATAGCCCGAACATTGTGTCCAGATTGTTAAATAAGGTCACATGTTTCACGCTGGTGTCTGGATAGCTACCGTGTATACAACACAGGTGCATCATGCTGACCGGGAAAACCGGGTAGAATCAGGTGATGTTGCAATTATGCTTAAAGCCGGTGTCGTCTCAGTAACTGTGTACTGCTGATCACGCCGGAGAAGTTTCCTGGTGAAAAATAATACTGTTATGGCATACATGGGTGTAGACACCGGCGGTACTTTTACGGATTTTCTGTTAGTCGACGACAGCGGTGAAATTCGTCTGCACAAGGTGTTGTCGACACCTGCGGCGCCCGAGCGCGCGATCTTGCAGGGCATTGCCGAGCTTGGTATTGAAAAGGCCAGTCAGTTGCAACTGGTGCACGGCTCCACCGTGGCCACGAATGCCGTGCTCGAAGGCAAAGGTGTTAAAACGGTTTATATTACCAACCGTGGATTTGCCGATGTACTGCGCATCGGGCGCCAGGCGCGCGCTGAACTGTACAATCTCACACCGATAAAAACCGCACCATTAATTGCGCCAGAACACTGTCTCGAAGTGACGTCGCGATTGACCGCGCAGGGTGAACATCTGCAAGCTGTAAGCGATGCTGGTCTGCAACATTTGTGCGCGCAACTAGCACAACTCGATGCCAGGGCCGTGGCAATCAACTTGTTGTTTTCGTTTATCGATGACAGCGAAGAACGGCGCATCGAAGCTGCACTCGTCGATTACTTTGGTAGCGCGTTATTTATCAGCCGGTCTTCAGATGTACTGCCGGAATATAAAGAATTCGAACGCGGTATGACAACCACGCTCAATGCCATGGTCGGCCCGCTGATGCAGGGGTATTTGCTGCGCCTGCAATCTGCCTTGCCCGATGCACAGCTGTCCATAATGCAAAGTTCAGGCGGCACTGCCAGTGTCGACTATGCCGGACGTTACCCGGTGCATTTGCTGTTGTCCGGCCCGGCAGGCGGTTTGCGTGGCGCGCAGTTTGTCGCGGCACAGTCTGGCGTTGATCGCCTGCTCACGTTTGACATGGGCGGTACCTCGACGGATGTTTCCATCATCGACA
The DNA here is from genome assembly GCA_963847575.1 of uncultured Gammaproteobacteria bacterium. Taxonomy (GTDB): domain Bacteria; phylum Pseudomonadota; class Gammaproteobacteria; order SZUA-229; family SZUA-229; genus JASBSR01. Next base: position 2,156 of record CAWKAL010000060.1, on the reverse strand, counting down.
AACAGCCTGGTTTTACCACAGCTGCAAACATCGGCGGACACCCGGTCGCCGTACCCATGGTGGACATGCACACCATCGGCGCGGGCGGCGGTTCGATTGCCAGTGTTGATGCCGGCGGGCTGTTGCTGGTCGGGCCGCAATCTGCCGGTGCCGATCCCGGCCCCGCGTGTTATGCGCAGGGTGGCAGTATCGCCACGGTCACTGACGCCAACGTCGTGCTCGGTCGGTTATTGCCCGGGGCATTTCTCGGCGGGCGTATGCAACTCGATAAAGCCTGCGCTGAACAGGCGGTAGGCGACATCGCCAGCCGACTCGGGTTGACGCTTGAGCAGGCAGCGCAGGGTCTGTCGGTGAGCATAGCCGCCGAGGGGGAATCCCCGGGCAATAACCGACCGAGCACGACGTTGGCGTCAGTGACCGTGGCGATACTGCCAGCCTGCGCATAACACGCGGGGCCGGGATCGGCACCGGCAGTTCACCCCGACCAGCCGAACAGCCCGCCGGCGTGGACGCCGGCAATCGAACCGCCGCCCGCGCCGATGGTGTGCATGTCCACCATGGGTACGGCGACCGGGATTGTTGCAGTGTTTGCAGCTGTGGTAAAACCAGGCTGTTTGTCGATGATGGAAACATCCGTCGAGGTACCGCCCAGTGGAAGCGTGAGCAGGCGATCAAACACCAGACTGTGCCGCAACAAGAACTGCGCGCCACGCAAACCACCTGCCGGGCCGGACGACATGCACCGGGTGAGAGTTTGGCATAGTCGACACTGGCAGTGCCACCTGAACTCAGTTATGGACAGCTGTTTCCGGGCAAGGCGGATTGCCGGCGCAGCAAATACCCCTGCATCAGCGGGCCGACCATGGCATTGAGCGTGGTTGTCATACCGCGTTAGTCGGGTGCACATCTGAAGACCCGCTGATGAATAACGCGCTACCCGAGATAATCGACGAGTGCAGCTTCGATGCGCCGTTCTTCGCTGTCATCAATAAACGAAAACAACAAGTTCAACATTTTATGAGCATCGAGTTGTGCTAGTTGCGCGCACAAATGTTGCAGAGACCAGCATCGCTTACAGCTTGCAGATGTTCACCCTGCGCGGTCAATCGCGACGTCACTTCGAGACAGTGTTCTGGCGCGATTAATGGTGCGGTTTTTATCAGTGTAGATTGTACAGTTCAGCGCGCGCCTGGCGCCGAATGCGCAGTACATCGGCAAATCCACGGTTGGTAATATAAACCGTTTTAACACCTTTGCCTTCGAGCACCGGCATTCGTGGCCACAGAGTGGGAGCCGTGCACCAGTTGCAACTGACTGGCCTTTTTCAATACCAAGCTCGGCAATGCCCTGCAAGATCGGCGCGCTCGGCGCGCAGGTGTCCGAGACAACACCTTGTGCAGACGAATTTCACCGCTGTCGGTCATTAACAGAAAATCCGTAAAAGTTTTCACCAGTGCCTGTTACACCCATGTATGCCATAAAGCATAATTTTTCACCAGGAAAACTCTTCCCAGCATGATCAGCAGTACACAGTTACTGAGACGACAGCCGCTTTAAGCATAATTGCAACATCACCTGATTCTACCCGGTTTTCCCCGGTCAGCATGATGCACCTGTGTTGTATTATGTGGCCTATCCAGACACCAGCGTGAAACATGTGACCTATTTAACAATATGGACACAATGTTCGGGCTATATGTGATCTATAGAATATACCACTCACCCGCAGTGACGCTGTTGTCTCCGTCGGATGCGCCGTTAACAACAGATACAAGGTACACCGATGAGCAATAAACAGAAAAGCATTACTGGCCTCGAGGATGACCCCGATTTTCATCCGTATGTCTCTACCCTGCTCGATACAGTTGCGAGCGTGACTTCAGTCCACACTGCAAAAGAATTTCGCGAGCTGCTCGGCGGGATCAGTGTTCGACATGTTCATGCTAGACCTGGTTTTCAAAGACGGCTCCGGGTTCGGGCATGGCGCGCGAACTCAGCAAGCTTACCCGGAAACACCCCATTATCATCCTCTCGGCGCACGATGTGACCGGCGCCATCGAAGAAGCCGATGCAACTTTATCAAGGGCAGGCTAAAACAAAAGACTTTATCCGTACCATCGAGAGGGCTCTACTGAATCCCAGCATCAATTGCTAGT
>CAWKAL010000059.1:0-5929 GCA_963847575.1 uncultured Gammaproteobacteria bacterium | reverse complement strand
ATACAGGCGCAAGCGGGTGCTCGAAAGATCTGGTTTGCAGTTCATGGAGCACCGGCTAAGGTCCTGAAAAGCGTGTGTCACGCTTTTCAGGATTAATAAAAACTTGAACGGCGGCGTTAAATACGCCGCCGTTCTGCTTTCAGGCTGTCGACTAAAAGGCGTCGTAGCGATTATTGTTTAATTCGACAGGTTGCTTCCTGGCGAATATCAGGTTCAGATTCCATTTTCGTATACACTAATCAAAATAAAATGGGCCAGGCTCAGTAAATCCAGGGCGTTATGCTGTCGAGAAATAATCAAACATGACGAACAATACCGGCAATACACTGGTTGAAAATCTGTATGACCGCATCACCGGTGATGAAGATGCGCGTGTTTGTAAAGACATTCCGGATTCCGCCTGTAATGATCAGCCGCGTAATTTCTTTGCCTACCTGGTTGCGAATCTTCTCGGCAAGGTGGCTGATGAAATTGCCAGTGCCAAATTAATCATACCCTGGCTGTTTGGCATGCTTGGCGTGCCCGCCTTATTCACCGGGTTCCTGGTTCCCATACGCGAAGCGGGTGTATTGTTGCCGCAACTGGCGGTTGCCGCGGCGGTTCGGCGGCTGGCGATTCGCAAAACCATCTGGCTGATCGGCTCTCTGTTATCAGCGCTCAGCCTCGTCGGTATGGCGTATGCCGCATTAAGTTTTAAAGGCAATGCCGCGGGTGGTGCAATTCTGTTTATGTTGGTTGTTTTTAGCCTGTCACGGGGGCTGTGTTCTGTGTCAGCCAAAGACGTGCTGGGCAAAACTGTTTCTAAAAGCCGCCGCGGTGCGCTGATGGGCTGGAGCGCCAGTATCTCGGGTGTTGCTGTATTGCTGATTGGTTTGTGGCTGGGGTCGGTGAACCTGGAAGACGCCGGTCTGAACGTGTTCGCCGGCCTTTTGATCGCTGGTGGTGTGTTATGGATTATCGCGTCGCTGGTGTTTGCTTTCATCATTGAGCAACCTGGTGCCACCGAAGGAGGTGGTAATGCACTTGGTGTTGCGCTGCAACAGTTACGGCTACTTAAAACTGATGCACCGTTCCGGCGTTTTGTCATCGCTCGCGGTTTACTGCTGTCTGTTGCACTTGCGCCTCCGTTTTATGTACTTATTGCGCAAGCTAACGAAGGCGGCAAGTTACTCGGCCTGGGCGCGTTAATTATTGCCAATGGCCTGGCCGCCAGCTTGTCAGCACCTGTCTGGGGTTACATGGGTGATCAGTCAAGTAAACGCGTGATGACCATTGCAACCACCGGTGCCGGCCTGCTCGGTATATTTACCTGCACCGCCGTCATCAACGACTGGCACTGGGCTATCAATGAATTCGGTATTGCAGTGATATTTTTAATCCTCAACATCATGCATGGCGGTGTGCGCCTTGGCCGCAAGGTATACCTGGTTGATATGGCAAGCGGTGACAATCGGGCTGCCTATGTCGCGGTGTCCAATACCGTAATTGGTGTGCTCATGCTATTCGGCGGCCTGGTTGGCCTGGTTAGCGACTGGTACGGCCCGGCAGCAACCGTACTGGTGCTGGGACTCATGTCCATACTTGCCGCTTTATATATTAATTACCTGCCAGATGTGAGTGAACCGGAATAAAATAACGCGCATAGAGCGACCGCAGTTGTCCATATTGCACTGTCTAATCTCGATAGCTGCCTGGCCCTGATAATTGTGTCCGGCACATGTCGCTTCTAAATATCCTCGAAAAATGAATACTGGCAAAGGTTTTCCAATAGAATACTCGGGTAAATGTTAATTTTTACGTCGATATTCTCTTAAACAAATATGGATACATCATGAAGAAATTTGCTGTTACCAGTCTTATGCTTTGTGCACAGTGCTCGATGTGGCCCAATGCACACGCAGAAGAACAGGCGGCATTCGATGTGTTTCCAAGAATAGGCGTAAGCCTGAATCAACTCGCCTATGTGCGCTCTGATGGCACAAAACTGGATGCAAATTACACAGCGCTGGTGGCGGGATTAACCTTCAATTACAACAATATCTATTTTGATGCCGGCGCTGATTTATTTGGCGTGGATTTCCTGGAGAACCAGGGCGAGATTACCGGCATCGAACGCCAGGACTATACCTTTACTGCTGGTTATATACCGCTGCAGGATCTCAGTGTATTCCTGGGTTATACCGTGAGTGAAATGAAGGATGATTTCCAGGGTGAATTTCAGGATGATCGTGGATATTTCGTCGGTGCGACGTATGGCTACTTAGTCAATGGAGTGAATTTAGCAGGCACACTTGCGTATGCAGACCTTGATGGCAACGTGACGGTTGATGGCAGTCCTGCAGATAATACAAAGGGACAAACCAGCGGCTTTAGTTATGGCTTTACGATATCAGGCCCGTTTCGCGAGACCATGGCGTATACCGTTAATATCAGGATACGTAAGTATGAGTATGAAGTGGAGGGCAGTAGTGCCGTCACGGATAAGGAAATCATATCGACAACCCTTGGCCTGGTGTTCTAATGCTGGTTAATTCTAAAAGAATTTTGATAGGCCAATAAAAAACGTGAGATAGGTATCGTCAAAATCGGAGCTGTCCTGCCCGACTACTTCCGGTGCATCGAATTTGTAATCTGTCTGTTTAAAACCAATGTTGTACAGTATATTTTCAGCAAACAGGTCCGTCCAGGTAACAGAATAGCTGAGGCCGTCGGCATCGCCTTTTGCGACCTGGGAGTTAAAAGTCGTTGCTCGTGTCGCAATTAAAGTGCTGGCGTTTCTGAGCATGACCTCACCGTCGAGCTTTGCGTAGGCCAGGCTAAAACTCAATGAGCCAGAATTATGTAAGTAATAACTGTAACTGGCGCCCACAAACGGCCCCTGCTCAATAATGCTTATCGAGACCGTGCTGAATGCAGGTCCTGTTCCTTCGTCAATAATCTGGCCGGTCCCTGCGCCTTCAGTCTCACCACGAGTGAAGCCCGCGAACACGGTAACGTTATCCAGTACGCTATAACCAAAGGTCAACCCGATATCATCCCGGCTAAATAAAATAGCCTGGTTATCAGGAGTGCCACTGCCGCTCGCTGAATTATCTATCTGAAAACTGTCTTTTATTGACTGGTCAAAATTAACTTTTACATAAAATGATCTGTACGCAGCAATTAGCGACCAGTCGACAGTGGTGAATTCGGGTTTAAAGGGCTTGCCATTAATCTTGAAATCTTCGTTTTTCCAGTTGTAGGCAACACCACCGACTATCGAAATTTCATCATCCTCAGCAGATGCGGATTGCGAGATGGATATAACAAAACAGGCCAGAATAAAACGTTTGATTGCTGGGCGCATACTTGATTCCTTATCAGTCTGGATAAATCGGGTCAGAGTGCAGCTGATTCAAACTATGGATCAGAATCATTGCTGGCTCCAGGTGCATTCCATCGATGGATCACAATTTCGATGAACTATACACCCGGCTTATGAATATTGGCAAATGCGTTGATTAGATGGTTTATGTCCGGCAGAAAGAGCCTTTATTTTTAGTTCATCAGATTTAATTGCTCTCTACAATTTCATCAAGATAAAACCAGCGCTGGTTTTCGTAAACAAACCGACTGTGATTATGCGACTTATAGGCCCTACCATCTAATTTGTAAGTGGTAATAAATTTCACGTGATCGCGCTCGCTGTTAACAATCTTCAATCGAATCCATTTTATTGCGCGATCCAGTTCGATGTGCTCAGGGCGCGTTGAGCTGTGCCATGTATCGAGCAGGTAGCGTTCATCTCTCATGGTATAAGCAGTATAGCGTGAGCGCATGAATGCCTCAACTGTAGGCACGGATGCATTGCAATTGATATAGGGTTCACAGCACTGGGCGAATGGCTTGCCTGAACAACAGGGGCAAACGGAAGATACGAGATCAGTCTTCACATTCTTAATTAGAAAGAAGTCTTATTCTAAGGATCGAGAAGTACGATTTCCTAGTCTAACAAAAAACAACAAACCACTAACGAATAGCCACAGCGCTGCAGGCGCAGGTACCGAAGAAAGTGATGGGTCGTTTGCATAGAAGCCAAACGTCATAGGTAGTGCAAAGCCTTCAAATTCACCTTGATCCAGTATTGTATGCCCTACTAGATACGCATCACCTGTTGCATAATCCATAGCGCTGCCACACAGTTGATTTGAATATCTACCATATGCATAACAAGCATCGGTTGTTAACGTGAAATCACTGAATATATATTCGTAGTCGTTAAATGTTACATACAAAGGTATCTTTAATGTCCAGTGTCCAGCTGTACTATCGGCATTATCAACCAATGTTCCCGTGCCACTTCCATCGATATAAAACTCAGCCGGTGTGTATGCTATCAACGAAGTGGCAATATGAGTTTTTTCACCGGCTATTAGTGTCAAGGCTGAGGTTCCGGCGCCAGCTCCAATATTATCAAATGCATCTGCATCAAATAAAATATTGCCGCCATTTTCACCAGGTATAATATCGCCACTAATAGCGGGGCCAATATAGATTTTTCCAACAAGTAGCTGCATTGAAAATGTGCCGGGAAAATCACCAGGTACATTAATTTTTGCTGCACTGACGCTAAAAGAAACTAGCAATAAACATGTAGATATTATTTTCATAATGAATTCATAGGTCATTGTCACTCCCTCGCTCTGTATTATTTGCTAGTTACCTGAACGGTTGCACAACTTGAATGTGATTAGAGCATAACTCAATATTCATAAATCTAAAATATTGCTGTTCAAAATAGTAGTCGTAGATTACATTATCTTTGAGTTATCAATTAGTTAGCGCTGATTATAATGAAGCGCTATGTCTGAACATCTCTGAATAGTGAGCAACATTGGCCATATGCCAGGGGTGTCACTCGAACTCAGGCCGCGAGTGAATGCCAGGTCATCATGTGCATGCAATGCAAACACCAGTAAACGTATCATCATACGTTCGATAGTTTCAGACGGGTGTTGTGCCAGTGTCAGTGCATGATTGTGATAGTAGTTCCGGTCCATATCGGAGATTTGCAGATCGGCTTTGTATACGGTCGCTTTCAATGCCATGCTAGTGTCTCGATTTAATCATATCGTTCGTGGTGTACGATATTTGGCAAAGGACCAGAGCAGCAGTGCCATGAACATAAACGCCAGCTGACCCAGCACAAAATGCTGACTACTGGTGTGTAACAGTGGCACTGCGATACTGGCGACAGCGGCATTGACTGACATCTGGAAAAACCCCTGCATCGATGCAGCAGCGCCCCGGTTGTCGGGAAAGCAGTCCAGCGCCAGTATGGTCATGGCCGGCATTAACATGGCGAGGCCGAATACATACATTACCAGCGGCCCGACAATAGTTAACACGCTTGCCTGCAGGTAACTCACCTGTAACAGGTTGATCACGACGGCCAGTGCCATAATATTAAAGCCGGTGATGATAATACGTCGCGGCGGCCAGCGGTGCGCGAGTCGGCTAGATACATACGCGCCCAGCATCAGGCCGCCGACCATCGGGATAAACTGTTTGCCAAAGTCGTTTGTGCCGAGGCCTAAAAAATCATATATCACCGACGGTGCGCCCGCGATATATAAAAAGGCGCCGGCAAAACTGAATGCAAGGCAAAACGTCATGGCGATAAACTGCCGGTGCATGAGCGTGCGTGCATAAACTGCAATCACTGACCTGGGACGAATTGAACTGCGTCTGCTGACAGCGTGGGTTTCTTCGATAAACACGGTCATGATCAGCAGGCATCCACCGAATACAGTCAAAAACCAGAACACGCTGCGCCAGCCGAAAAGATCGTGTAACCAGGCGCCAAGCACTGGCGCAATCGCGGGTGCGACGGCAAATAACAGTGTGACATGCGCCATTGCCCGATGTGCGGCCTGTGCATCATGGGCAT
>CAWKAL010000058.1:0-8870 GCA_963847575.1 uncultured Gammaproteobacteria bacterium | reverse complement strand
AGCGTCCGCCCTGGACCCGATACAAAGACACCCCATTGACGCGTGCAGGTTCCACGGTGAGTTGCAGGCTGGCCAGGATGGCGGGGTGCCGGGTCAGGTACTGTTGCCACATATCGCGGGCACGCGCCTCACTGCGCATGGCCGCGAGTTGAATCCGGAATCCGGCCAAGTGCCGGGGGGGCTCTGCCGGTCTCCCCGTGACGAATGACTGGGGTTCAGCTGTGTCGGAGACAGGTGCCGATGTGCCCTTAAACCTGCTGCTAAAGCTGAGCCTGCTGCTAAAGCTGAGCCTGCTGCTAAAGCTGCGCCGGCAAAAAAAGCAGCACCTGCTAAAAAGGCCGCAGCGCCGAAGAAAAAGGCTGCAGTAAAGAAAAAGGCAGCGCCGAAGAAAAAAGCAGCCGCGAAGAAAGACGCATAACGTGTAATAAGGCCCAGGGTGTATCGGGTCACAAAGAAATTTAAGAGGTAATAACATGCAGATAAGTGCTGCTATGGTTAAAGAACTGCGTGAGCGTACCGGCTCGGGCATGATGGAATGTAAAAAAGCGTTGCAGGAAGCCAATGGTGATATCGATACCGCTATCGAAAACATGCGCAAATCAGGTCTCGCCAAGGCCGACAAGAAAGCCGGCCGCGTGGCTGCTGAAGGTCGGGTTGCGATCCAAATCAGTGATGACGGCAAATCCGCCGTGGTGATTGAAGTCAACTGTGAAACCGACTTTGTCTCCGGCGGTGATGACTTCATTGATTTTGCAACTGCAGTGGCCAGAACTGCGCTGAAAAATAAGCCAGCGACCATCGAAGCGCTGTCAGCGCTGCCGTTTGATGGTGGTAGTGAAAGCGTTGACGAGAAACGCCAGGCAATGGTTGCCAAGATTGGTGAAAACATCCAGTTGCGTCGTTTCGAATTGCTGCAATCCAAAGGCGGCTGCTTTTGGCAGTTACCTGCACGGCACCCGTATCGGTGTTCTGGTCGAGATGGAAAATGGCAATGACGAGCTGATGAAAGATGTTGCCATGCACATTGCTGCAAGCAGCCCGATTTGCGTGTCTGAATCAGATGTACCGGCCGATGTGCTGGAAAAAGAAAAGGACATTCTGCGTGCACAGGCACTGGAAAGTGGCAAGCCTGCAGACATCGTAGAAAAAATGCTGGTCGGTCGGGTACGCAAGTATCTTGCTGAAATTACCCTGCTGGGCCAGCCTTTCGTCAAGGACCCGGACAAAACAGTCGATGCACTGTTGAAAGATGCAGGTGCGAGCGTGGTTCGATTTGTACGTTATGCTGTTGGTGAAGGTATCGAGAAGAAGCAGGATAACTTCGCCGACGAAGTCATGGCGCAAATCAAAGCCAGCTGAAGCGGACACTCTCTACACAACAAAAAAACCGGGAATTACACCCCGGTTTTTTTGCAAGTATGCGGGCATTTATTAAACATTAACGTGTTTGATGAATGACATAAATATAACAACCGCATTACTTTAGTTCGGGTTCAGGTAAGCCGGGGTCATTCACCGGCCCTGGCTCGCCCGGGCCCGGTATTTAATTTATAACAGGATCGGATAAGCAGCATGGCAAATACAGTTTTATACAAGCGTGTATTGCTCAAACTCAGCGGTGAAGCGCTGATGGGGAGTTGTGATTACGGTATTGATCCGGCAATGATGCAACGTGTCGCCAGTGAAATTGCCGCCGTGGTCGACATGGGAGTGCAGGTTGGACTGGTGATCGGCGGTGGCAATATATTCCGCGGTGCCGGGCTTGCGGCTTCGGGCATGGATCGCGTTACCGGTGACCACATGGGCATGCTGGCCACGGTCATCAATAGCCTGGCAATGCAGGATGCACTGGAAAAATACGGCAAGGAAACCCGTGTTATGTCTGCGGTTCGAATCAATCGCATGTGCGAAGAATATGTTTGTCGTCGCGCGTTGCGCCATCTCGAAAAAAACCGCGTGGTTATTTTTGCAGCGGGCACGGGTAATCCGTTTTTTACCACGGACACAGCAGGTTGCCTGCGTGCAATTGAAATCCAGTCGGACATCATCATGAAAGCCACCAAGGTAAACGGGGTGTATGATTCTGATCCGGCGAAAAACCCGAACGCGAAACGTTATGAGACATTGTCGGTTGATGAAGTTTTGCAAAAAGATCTGAAGGTCATGGACACCACTGCGATTGTCATGTGTCGCGACAACAAGCTGCCATTGCGTGTATTCAATCTTAATGATGCCGGTGCATTACCGGCGGCGATGACAGATGCATCAATTGGAACCACGGTTGTAATGTGAGGATTTATGATAGATGAAATTACCAAAGACGCTGATATGCGTATGCAAAAAAGCGTCGATGCACTCAGCCAGGAATTGCTCAAGATACGCACCGGCCGTGCGCACCCGAGTTTGCTCGACCATTTGACCGTGCCTTACTACGGCAGTGAGACCCCGTTGAAGCAGGTCGCCAATGTCACGGTTGAGGATTCACGCACCCTGGTGGTATCGCCCTGGGAAAAAGACATGGTCAAGGCGGTTGAAAAAGCCATCATGACGGCCAATCTTGGCCTGAACCCGTCCACTGCCGGCACCGTCATTCGTATTCCGATGCCGCCGCTGACTGAAGAGCGTCGTCGTGACCTGGTGCGCGTAGTCAAGCAGGAAGCTGAAGGCGCACGTGTCGCCGTGCGTAACATTCGGCGTGACGCAAACAGCGACTTCAAGGAACTGCTCAAGGAAAAAGAAATTTCTGAAGATCAATGCCGTGATGCTGAAGACGGAATCCAGAAACTCACCGACAGTTATGTTGCCATGATAGATAAAGTACTGGTGACGAAAGAAGCCGAATTGATGGAAATATAGGGCTGACAGGCTCTGACCATCAATGGGAAATTCTGACGACTCGAAAGCTGCTGCAACAATAAAACCGCGTCATATTGCCGTGGTCATGGACGGTAACGGACGCTGGGCGACAAAACGATTGTTGCCGCGCACCGCGGGACACAAAGCAGGTGTCAATGCTACGCGTGCAATGGTTGAAAATTGTGTGCGCCATGGTATCGAAGCGCTGACCATTTTCGCCTTCAGTAGTGAAAACTGGAACCGACCGGAAAAAGAAGTCGACAGCCTGATGTCACTGTTCGTCAAGACCCTGGCCTCTGAAATTAAAAAATTACACAAGCAAAACGTACGCGTGCTGTTTATTGGTGATCGCGCACGTTTCAACAGCAAGCTGCAGCAGGGCATCACTGAAGCCGAGGCGCTCACGGCGAACAATACCGGACTGGCATTGAACATTGCTGCCAATTACGGTGGCCGCTGGGACATCGTCAATGCCTGCCGGCAGCTGGTCAAAAAAATCAGCAATGGTGAAATCGGCGCTGATGATATTGATGAGCAAAGTTTTGCTGCCCAGTTAAGCCTGTCACATCTACCGGCGCCGGACCTGTTTATACGCACCGGTGGTGAACAGCGCATTAGCAATTTTCTGCTCTGGCAAAGCGCGTATTCCGAGTTTTATTTCAGCCAGGCATTATGGCCCGACTTCGACGAAGCTGAACTGATCAGGGCGCTCGAAGAATTTTCTACCCGCCAGCGTCGCTTTGGCAAAACCTCGCAGCAACTCAATGAATTAAACAATTCTAAACAGCAGGGTGTCGGCTGATGCTGTGGCAGCGCGTTTTAACTGCAATCCCGCTGGCAGCATTTGTCGTCTGGATGCTGTTGTTCCAGCCGACAAACGTGGTGATTTACCTGTTTCTGTTCGTGGCTTTCCTGGCCGGGTTTGAATGGGCGCGACTCTCGGGCGTGCAGGCCGTTGCACTACGTATCGGCATCGCTGCACTGATGTCATTAATGGCGTGGTTCGTACTCCAGCTCGAGCCCGCGATGAGGCAATGGTTCGTGATAGCTGCCGTGCTCTGGTGGCTTGCGATAGCATTCTACCTGCGCGGCGCAACACCGCGTGAAGTGACACAGCGGCTCTCAATTGATAAATTGCTCGCAGGCGTATTAATCGTGCCTGCAGCCGTGGTGGCAATGACCGTCCTGCATGCGGGCGTGCAGGGCCCGCACTGGTTGTTGTACGGACTGATGCTGGTCTGGGTGGCTGATATCGGCGCTTATTTTGCCGGCCGGCGTTTTGGTAAACACAAGCTGGCGCCCGCACTCAGCCCCGGTAAAACCCGCGAAGGTTTATACGGTGCGCTGCTGGCGACCTCTATATATAGTGTCATCGCGAGTTTCTATTTTCAGCTGAATGTAGAACTGACTGCGTTTTTATTGTTGCTATCAGTCGCGCTCACCCTGATATCCGTCATCGGTGATTTATACGAAAGCCTGCTCAAGCGCGAAGCCGGCGTCAAGGACAGTGGCCAGCTGCTGCCAGGCCATGGCGGCATGCTCGATCGTATCGACAGTGTGCTGGCAGCGATGCCGCTGTTTTTACTCGGCATGCACTGGCTGATTCAGCCATTTTTTGGAACGCTGTCGTGAGCCGCGGCATAACCCTGTTAGGTTCAACCGGCAGTATCGGTTGCAGCGCACTGGATGTCATCGCGCGGAACGCAGCGCTCTACCACGTGGTTGCGCTGTCTGCGAATACCGACGTCGACCAGCTCGAAGCGCAATGCCTGAAATGGCAGCCCGAATATGCTGTCATGTGCGACCAGGCCGCAGCAGAAAACCTGCGCCAGCGTTTGCAGCAAGCCGGCAGTGACACCGAAGTACTGGCGGGCGTCGAAGGTCTCAGCCGCGTGGCCGCACTGAAACAGGTCGATACGGTCATCGCAGGCATCGTCGGCGCTGCCGGCCTGTTGCCGGCACTGGCCGCGGCGGAGGCCGGTAAACGCATCCTGCTGGCCAATAAAGAAGCCCTGGTCATGTCCGGCAGCCTGTTTATGGAGACGGTCAAACAACATGGCGCCACCCTGTTGCCAGTGGACAGCGAACATAACGCGATATTTCAGTGCCTGCCGGCACAGGCCCAGCAGGTTCAGCATCACGGCGAACACCAGCTGCAACAGCAGGGCGTTAAGCGTATTTTGCTGACTGCAAGTGGTGGCCCGTTCCGCACGCGTGATATTGAGTCACTCTCGGCAGTCACACCGGCGCAGGCGGTGAATCATCCCAACTGGGACATGGGGCGCAAGATATCGGTCGATTCCGCCACCATGATGAACAAGGGGCTCGAAGTCATCGAAGCGCGCTGGCTGTTTGATATATCAGAGTCACAGATCGACGTCGTGATTCATCCGCAAAGTGTGATTCATTCCATGGTGTCCTACAACGATGGTTCGGTGCTGGCGCAGCTGGGTAATCCTGATATGCGAACCCCGATTGCGCATGCGCTGGCCTGGCCGGAGCGCATCAGTTCGGGGGTTGAACCTCTGGATATATTCAAGGTCGCAAAGCTGGAGTTCGAAAAGCCTGACATGCGCCGTTTCCCGTGCCTTGCGTTGTGTTATGAAGCGATGCGGCGCGGTGGCAATGCCAGTATTGTGCTGAATGCAGCGAATGAAATTGCTGTCGACGCTTTTCTCGAGGGCAGGCTGGGCTTTACCGGTATTGCACACGTGATCGAACAATGCCTTGCGCACGCCGACACGAAGTCAGATGTTAGCAGCCTGCAATTGATCCTGGATGCAGATACCCACGCACGCGCTCTGGCGCGTGAATTTGTTGATAAACAACCTAAATGCCTCGCCGTTTGAGCATAGAAACGAAACTGAAACCATATGAACGTATTACATAGCCTGTTCTTTTTTATCATCGCGATTGGCGTGCTGGTCACATTTCACGAATTCGGTCATTACTGGGTCGCGCGTAAAGCCGGCGTCAAGGTGTTGCGGTTTTCAATTGGCTTTGGCAAACCGCTGCTTAAATGGACGCGCCAGACAAAGGGCGACACGATTGAATACGTGATCGCTGCGATTCCGCTGGGCGGCTATGTAAAAATGCTGGACGAGCGCGAAGCCGGTGTCGCCGAAGCTGATCGCGCGCGCGCATTCAATACCCAGCCATTGAGCAGCCGTGCAGCCATCGTGGTCGCCGGGCCATTGTTTAATTTCATCCTGGCAATTTTCTTCTACTGGCTGGTGTTCGTGCTGGGCGCCACGGTCGAACGCCCGCTGCTGGGCCAGCCAGACAAAGATTCACTCGCAGAACAGGCGGGATTTGTTTCCGGTGAAGAAGTCGTGCGTATCGGCAGCACCGACATAGAATCCTGGAACCAGTTGCGCGTGGCACTGATAGACGAAGGCCTCGACGGTGGCGACGTCGAATTCGAAGTGCGTGACGAGGACGGCGTACAACAGGTGCACGTGCTCAACCTTGCCGACACCCGCCTGCTGGAACACGAAGGCGACATCGTCAGCATGCTCGGCTTCGCCCGCTGGTGGCCGCAGTTACCGCCGGTGATTGGCGGCGTGGTTGAGGAGGGCGCTGCGAGCATGGCCGGTTTGCAGGCCGGTGACCGCGTGCTCAGTATTGACGGCACACCGATGCCCGACTGGGATACCATCGTCGAGACCGTGCGCGGTAACTCGGGCCATGCGCTGGACATTTTTGATAGTGCGTGATTCAAGCGAGTTATCGGTGACGGTGATCCCCGGCAGTCGTGAAATCGACGGCGTCGCCACCGGGTATATCGGCGCGTATCAACAGGTGCCCGACGAGGTCAGGGACCGTTTGTTGACTGTTCAGCAATACGGCGTGTTCGATGCCATTCCGCGCGCGATCGAAAAAACCTGGGACATGTCGGTGCTGACCCTGCGCGTGTTATGGAAAATGGTCAGCGGTGAAGCCTCACTGGCAAACATATCCGGCCCGATTACGATCGCGAAGTACGCCGGTGTCACTGCGCAAATCGGCCTGACCACGTTTATCAGTTTCCTGGCGATTATTTCACTCAGCCTGGGTGTGCTGAATTTACTGCCCGTGCCCATGCTTGATGGCGGGCATCTACTGTATTATCTGATCGAGCTGGTAAAAGGCTCACCTGTATCCGAGGCATTTGAAGCGCGTGGCCAGCAAATTGGCATGCTGGTGCTCGTTATGTTAATGAGTATCGCGCTGTTCAATGATTTTCAGCGTTTGTTGCAATGAGAACGCCATGCAAAACGGTTGTATAAAAATAATAAAAATAATCCTGTTTGCTTTTTGCCTGTTCGCTGCCACGGCACATGCAGCAGAAAGCTTCATTATTGACGGTATCAAGATTGAAGGCCTCGAACGCCTGACTGACGGTACCTTGCTCAACTATCTGCCGGTACAGGAGGGCGACCCGCTCGATGACAAGCAGATCGTGTTTGCGATCAAGGAACTGTATAAAACCGGATTTTTTACCGATGTGCAGTTACTGCGCGAAGGCAATACCCTGCTGGTGCGGGTGAAAGAACGGCCCTCAATTTCAGAAGTGACGTTCTCGGGCAATTCAGATATTGACGACAAGACACTGGAAGACGCGCTCAAGGACATCGGCATACTCAAGGGCCGCATCTATAATCGTTCCTCTGCTCGAGCAACTATCAGCAGAACTCGAACGCGTCTACTTCAGCCAGGGTAAATACGGCATACGTATTACCACCAAGGTCACGGAACTGGACCAGAACCGGGTTGATATCGATATCGAAATTTCCGAAGGCCGTGTCGCGCTGATCAAACAGATTAATATCATCGGCAACGAAGTGTTTGACAACGACACCCTGCTGGATGAAATCGAACTCGGCAGCAGTGATGACATCTCTGTATTTTCAAGTGCAGATGAATACTCAAAACCCAAACTCAATGCCGACCTTGAAACTCTGCGTTCCTATTATATGGACCGCGGTTACATCAAGTTTTCATCTGATTCGACCCAGGTATCGATAACCCCCGACAAGAAAGACATTTATGTCACTATCAATATTGAAGAAGGCGAGCAGTATTCGATAAGCGACGTCACGCTGACGGGTGAAATGGTGATCGATAAAGCCATTCTCGAAGCGCTGATCACGACAAAACCGGGTGAAATCTTTTCCCGCAGGGAAATGACGAACTCGCAAAAAGCACTGCAGGACAGGCTGGGCAAGATTGGCTATGCCTTTGCCAAGGTGAATATTGCGCCCCAGGTGGATGATGACAAGCGCGAAATCGCGCTCGCGTATATTGTTGAACCCGGCAGAAAAGTCTATGTGCGGCAGATCAACTTCCGTGGAAATTTCAAAACCCATGATGTTGTGTTGCGACGCGAGATGCGCCTGCTGGAAGGTTCAGTGCTTGCCAGTGACCGACTTGAACGATCCAAAATACGTTTGCAACGCCTGAGCTATCTTGAAGAAGTCAAAATCAACACCGTGCAAGTGCCCGCCCTCCGACGACTCCCCGCAAGCGGTCTCTCTCCCCACGATCCCCAACTCATGAACCGCATCACCTCTCTCCTCAACACCACATCCTCCCACTGATGGAATCCGCGACCACCGGCCCGAAACCACGGACAGGCACTACGATGAGCACCGCAACACAACACATGCCCGCCGAACCAACCACCCCAGCGAACGACGATCAGCGCCCCGCACGCCACGACATGACCCGCGGCGAGCGCCCCGTCGAGTCACTCATCTTCGAGAAGTCATCACCGTGTGTGCCATCACCCTTCCCCCGCTCGACGTCCCCGAAACAACCACGCCCGCAAACCTCCTCGGCGACGCCCCGGACTGGCCCGAGCTCGGACAGCTCCAGGTCATCCGCCACTACCACGCACCTCACAGCCAGCGCAACTTCTCCATCGATGGCGAGTTCTATCCGCTCGGCTCCTGCACGATGAAGTACAACCCGCGCATCAACGAATTCGCCGCCGCGCTCCCCGGCTTTGCCAACATCCACCCTGCGCAGAGTGA
>CAWKAL010000057.1:0-8543 GCA_963847575.1 uncultured Gammaproteobacteria bacterium | reverse complement strand
CCGTGATGTCGTGGTGGCCGCAGAATTATTGGCGCGCGGCAGTGATTTGACGTCTGCAGATGTTCGAATAGCCAGTGTTGATCTTGCCGAGTTGCCGCATGGGTATATTACGGATATCAGTGACGCGACTGGACAGATATTAAAGCGGCGCCTGTTGCCAGGGGCTGCATTGACACCGGCGATGCTCGCGTTGCCGAACATTATCAAGCGTGGACAGCGTGTTACCATACTGGTACGCACCGGGCGCATGGAAGTGCGCATGGCGGGCAAGGCGCTGGACCATGGCGCGGTGGGTAAACGCATTGGTGTCATAAATTTGTCATCGAAGCAGAAGCTGGAAGGCGTGGTGAATGCCAGCGGTGAAGTGATGGTGGAGATTTGAGTCCATGGTTGCTGGCAGCTACCAGGTCAGACACCGGCTCAGAATATTAGTAAAGTTTATTTATAAAGTGCCGCTAGTATAGATAGCACACTGATTCATTTACGAGGAAGGCATATTATGTCCATAGAAATCAACGGGATACCGCCGGCCCAGGTGCACGGGTCCAGTGATGATTCAAAGCTCAACAAGCCTGAAGAACAGCCCGCTGTTCAGCAGGAGACCGGAAAATCATCCACCAATGATACGGTGAGTCTGTCAGACAGCGCCGTCAACCTGGGCAAACTTGACAACACCGCGGTGTCCGCGCCAGTCGTGGATACCCAGCGTGTTGAACAGGTAAAACAGGCGATCAGTGATGGCAGCTATGAAGTCGATCCGGCCAAAGTCGCTGACAAGCTTATGCAGTTCGAAAGCATCCTCAAGTCTGCAGGATAACAGCATGCCGCTAATGCTATCTGAACAGCAACAACAGCACTTTTCGCAGTTGTTACAACGCGAGATAGAACTGGCACGCGCGCTAACAACCGCTCTCGAAATTGAATATAAAGCTCTCTCCAGTCCGGATACCACTGGCCTGGTAAGCATTGTTGCGGAAAAACAGGACATCATCAACGCACTCGAAGCCGCGGGCAAACAACGCGAGACTCAGTTAACAGCGCTGGGTGTACTGGAAGGGTCGAATACTGCGCATGAGATTCAACGTGTATTCAACAGCACCCGGCAACTGTCAGATAACTGGGATGAACTCCTGCAACTGGCGGCACAGTGCCAGGAAAAGAATCTTATCAATGGAAGTATTGTAGAACTCGGTGTGCGGCACTCGATAAATGCACTGGAAATTCTGCGTGGAAATGTCACCGGTGATGCGGCAACTATCAATCTATATGACCATTCTGGTCATACCTCGAATGCCGCAGAAAAACGTTCCATAGCACAAGCCTGATAATCCATTTTCATACCCGGACTGAGTACAGGTCCAGCCCACAAAAGCAATTCCCTCACTGCGTATCACGCAATACGTTAAACATATAGATTTCATTTTTCTGTTAAAGCTATCAGTATACCCGTCGATATTAGACATATAAGCCCCGCGCTGATTATCGAGTAATGGGCAAGCGCAATTCTGATTTTCACAATTCATCCACAACAGTGATAAGTGACTGTTGTTTGCCGCGTGGCGGAAATAAATTGCCGCTTTGCCGCTAAATCATTGCCGTCCTGAATTCCGACAGTCTGGACAAATAGTACCAAATCAAAATATACCTCAGTGCACGACAGTGTTTTCTGGCGCTCATAGAATGTATCAAAGTCGATGAAAACCGCGCCATAACGGGGGTTTGCAGGGATAACGCCTGGAATAATTATCACCCGGTCACAGTTAACAAAAAGCAATCAAACATTCATTTTGTATTATTCAGTTAGTTGGCACGTTGATTGCAAAATAATTTGCAAGAAAACTTAAGTTGGAGATAGAAATGCCGATAAGCTTCGATTCCGCGCTGGGTATCCATGACAAGGCGCTTGCTTTGCGCTCGCAGCGTGCCGAGCTACTTGCATCCAACATGGCGAATTCAGATACGCCGGGCTACAAGGCGAAGGACATTGATTTTAAATCAGCCCTCGCCAATGTCCAGGCCGGTAACAACACGCGTATGCATACCACGCATGCAAAGCATATTGCATTGCCTGACATCAATACGTCTACGCAAACAATGTACCGTGTTCCAAACCAGTCATCACTCGATGGCAATACGGTTGATGCCAATCTTGAAAAAAGCGCGTTTGCAGAAAATGCATTGCGCTACCAGGCAAGCCTGTCTTTTCTTGATGGTAAGTTCAAAGGCCTGATGGCCGCGCTCAAGGGAGAATAATCATGGGTCTATATAATGTATTCAATGTTGCCGGCTCATCCATGAGTGCGCAATCGGTACGCCTGAATACCGTGGCGAGTAACCTCGCCAATGCGGATGCTGTCGCTACCAATGAAGCCGATGCCTATCGTTCACGTCAGCCGGTATTTGCCGCGGTGATGGAAGCACTGGGTAACAACAATACGTCATCAGTACCTGTGCGGGTTGCCGCCGTGGTCGAAAGCCAGGCGCCTGCACGCCAGGAATACCAGCCTGATCACCCGCTGGCGAACAAAGAAGGGTACATCTACAAATCAAACGTCAATTCTATCGAAGAAATGGCCAACATGATGTCTGCATCACGTTCTTACCAGGACAATGTAGAAGTGTTTAATACATCCAAACAATTACTGCTCAAAACATTGAGCCTGGGCCGATAGGCGCAGGGGACCAGATTATGAACGAGTTAAATTTTGATAGTGCTACACCCGTCAATACAGCAGCGCTTAACAGTGCGGCTGCAAGTTCGTCCAGCAAAGAACTGGACCAGTCTGACTTTATGGAACTGCTGGTGGCGCAAATGAAAAACCAGGACCCGAGCAAGCCGCTCGAGCCCAGCCAGTTCATGAACCAGCTGGCACAGTTCTCGACTGTGAACGGCGTGCAGGAACTTAAAACAGCATTCGATGCGCTGGCTACGAAACTGTCATCTGACCAGTCACTGCAGGCCGCCAACCTGGTGGGTCGTGATGTACTGATCCCGGGCAATAGTGCAGCCCTGAGCAATGGCGGCAACGTTTCTGGCCAGGTTGTGTTGCAGGACCGTGCTACCGATTTAACACTCAAAGTATTCAATTCACGCGGTGAACAGGTGCGCAACCTGCCCATGGGCAGTTACAACGCCGGTCCCGTACAGTTCCAGTGGGATGGCTTTGCCGATGATGGCAGTGCCGCCAGCCCGGGCGCCTACCACGTCGTGGCCGAAGCCATGATCGGCGGTAACGCACAGGCCGTTGAAATTCAGATCGAAAATCGTATTGATAGTATTACATTAAATCAGGACGGTTCCGGTCTTACCCTGAATCTTGCCAGTGGTGAATCTGTACCACTGAGCCAGGTCCAGCAGATTAAATAAATATAGCTCAGCCAGAGTCAGGAGAACATCAATGTCATTCAATACAGCATTAAGTGGTATTCAGGCTGCATCAGCAGACCTCGGTATTATTGGTAATAATATTGCCAACTCGGCGACCACGGGTTTTAAAACCTCGCGCGCAGAATTTGGTGATGTCTATGCATCGGTACTTGGCGCATCGGATACCACGATTGGTTCCGGGGTAAAACTGCAACGCGCTGCACAGCAGTTTGACCAGGGTAATGTGGCATTTACCAATAATTCGCTCGACCTTGCCATCAGCGGGGCCGGGTTCTTTCAGCTGGACGATAACGGTTCGACCGCGTATTCCCGCGCCGGTAACTTCAGTATGGACCTGAACGGTTTCGTGGTGAATAACAAGGGGCTGGGTCTGATGGCGCGCGAGGCAGATGTCAACGGCGCGATCACCGGTGGTATTGTACCGTTGCAGCTCGATACAACCTATGTTGATCCCAATGCAACCCAGACCATGTCAGGTAATATCAACTTTGACGCACGTGAAGTGGAAACTGACACCAGCTGGTCATTACTGACAGGCGTCCCGGACGTAAACGGTTATAACTCTTCAACCTCGGCGACGGTGTATGACAGCCTCGGCAATGATCATACCGTTTCACTCTATTTCAGCAAACTTGACCCGACAACCAATCCCAACGAATGGAATGTGCGCACGCTGATTGATGGCGCACTAGTCGATACCACGCCTGTCACATTCAATAACGATGGCACCTATAACGCCCCTGGTAACATTCCAGTCACCTGGAGCCCGGCGGGCGGTGCAGCACCTAACCAGACAATTACTATTGATCTGTCCAGCAGCACTCAATTTGGTAGCGCATTCGCAGTCAACAGTATCAACCAGGACGGTTTCACCTCCGGCCAGTTGCTGGGCGTGGATATCGGTAACGACGGTATCATTTTTGCGCGTTACAGCAATGGACAGTCACAGGCAAAAGGCCAGGTCGTGCTGGCAAACTTTGCCAACATCCAGGGCTTACAGCCACTGGGCGACACCATGTGGGCGGAAACCTTTTCATCAGGTTCACCGGTGGTCAGTGAACCCGGCACAGCCGGCCTGGGATTGATCCAGTCAAATGCGCTGGAAGAATCCAACGTTGACCTGACCGCGCAGCTGGTACGCATGATTCTTGCACAGCGTAATTTCCAGGCCAATGCACAGACGATCCAGGCAGAAGACGCTGTGACCCAGACCATTATCAATCTTCGTTAATCGAACAGTCTGACTGAGGCCTGAACCATGGACCGTATGATCTTTATTGCAATGTCAGGTGCCAAAGAGGCGATGACGGCGCAGGCCGTGAATACCAATAACCTGGCGAATGTTTCGACCACGGGTTTTCGCAGTGATTTCGAATCACGCCTGAGTGAACAGGTGTATGGTCCGGGTCATCCAAGCCGTGTATACGGCAGTGTTGAAGGCAGTGGTATAGATTTCAGCCAGGGCAGTATTGTCAGCACCGGTCGCGAACTGGACATGGCGATCAACGGCAAAGGCTGGCTGGCGGTGCAGGCGCCCGACGGCAGTGAAGCCTACACCCGTGCGGGTGATCTGCGTGTCGATGAACTCGGACGCCTGACCACAGGATCCGGTCTTGCGGTGCTGGGTAACGGCGGGCCGATTTCGATACCGCCGAGCGCCAAGCTCGAAATTGGCGGTGACGGCACGATTTCAATCCAGCCGATTGGCCAGGCCGTCAATACGCTTGCGGTGATCGATCGCATCAAGCTGGTGAACCCGCCACATGAAGCAGTTAAGAAAAGGCGAGGATGGCCTGGTGCGACTTGCCGATGGCCAGCCGCGCACTCGCCGACGCCACTGTTTCGGTGGTCTCGGGCTCGCTCGAATCGAGCAATGTCAATTCCGTCGAGGCGATGGTGAGAATGATTGAACTGGCACGTGAATTTGAAACCCACGTGAAAATGATGCGCACTGCCGAAGAAAACGACAAGGCAGCCAGCGCAATTATGCAGATGACTTAAACGAAATAGTCAGGGGATATAAAAATGAATTCAGCATTGTGGATAGCCAAAACAGGACTCGAAGCGCAGCAAACGCGCATGTCGACGATATCGAATAACCTGGCAAACGCGAGCACCACCGGTTTTAAACGCGACCGTGCGGTGTTTGCCGATCTGATATACCAGAACGTAGTACAGGTGGGGGCGCAGTCATCGCAGGATACGCTCAATCCAAGCGGGGTAAACCTCGGCACAGGCGTGCGTACAGTTGCTACCGAAAAATTGTTTACCCAGGGCAATATTGTTCAGACCGGCAATAACCTTGATATCGCCATCCAGGGGCGCGGCTTTTTGCAGATACTGTTACCCGATGGTGGCACTGCCTACACCCGCGATGGCACTCTGCAGCGTGATGCAACCGGGCAGCTGGTGAACTCATCAGGCTATGCGTTCCAGCCGGCGATCACTATTCCCGATAACACGCAGTCGGTGTCCATCGGTTCAGACGGCACCGTGTCAGTGTTATTGCAGGGTGCGGCTTCGCCATCACAGGTCGGCAGTATTCAGCTGGCTGATTTTATAAACCCGACCGGACTGCAGGCCATTGGTAACAACCTGTTTGTTGAATCCGCATCCAGCGGCTCTGCGCAAACCGGTACACCGGGGCTGAGCGGGCTCGGCACCCTGATCCAGTCATCACTCGAAGGTTCCAATGTGAACACGGTCGAAGAACTGGTCAACATGATTGAAACCCAGCGCGCCTATGAAATGAATTCCAAGGCGATATCCACCGCCGACCAGATGCTGCAGTACGCAACTAATAATATGTAAAGGTGAATAAGATGTTACTGAAAACGTCCAGCCTGTTGTGTAGCGTGATCGCACTATCGCTATTGAGTGCCTGCGCAACACCCAAGCGAGGTGACCCGGAGTTTGCGCCGGCCTTGCCGTTGCGGGTTGAAGCACCGCCACAACCGAGTGATTCGATCTACCAGGCAGGCACGGCCTGGCTGTTGATGGAAGATCTGAAAGCACGCCGTATTGGCGATATGTTGACAGTGACCCTGGAAGAAAAAACCGATGCAGAAAAAACCGCGGAAACCGGTACCAGCAAGGCCACCAGTGCCGACATCGCAAACCCGACAATTTTCGGCAAAACACCGACAGCCCATGGCATGGCGATATTTGATAACAGCATAGATTCATCCAGTTCATTCGATGGCAAGGGCGACAGCAGCCAGAGCAATTCACTCACCGGTAGCGTCACCGTGACCGTGGTTGATGTTCAGTCCAACGGTAACCTCGTAGTGCAGGGTGAAAAATGGATCAACATCAACCAGGGTGAAGAATATATTCGCCTGCGCGGTATCGTGCGGCCGATCGACATCAAACCGGATAACACAATATCATCTGTACGTGTTGCCAATGCACAAATACAGTACAGCGGTGACAGTACCCTGGCCAGCGCGAATGAGACCGGCTGGCTGGCGCGTTTCTTTAACAGTTCATGGATGCCATTCTGATGAATAATATACTATTGAATACCCTTGGTGAAATCCGTGTGTGTGCTGGTGTTGCTCGTCAGTAGCCTGGGCGTACACGCCGAACGTATCAAGGACCTGGCCATGATTGCCGGCATGCGTGATAACCAGTTAATCGGTTATGGCCTGATCGTCGGTCTCGATGGCACCGGTGACACAGTCGGCCAGGTGTCGTATACCGCACAAAGCTTGAAAAACATGCTGACCCAGCTGGGTATCGTGGTGCCGCCCGGGGTGACACCGCAACCGAAAAATGTCGCCGCGGTGATGTTGCATACCAACCTGCCGCCGTTCATCAAGAAAGGCCAGCGCATCGATGTCACCGTGTCGTCAGTGGGCAATGCAAAAAGCCTGCGCGGCGGCACCTTGTTAATGGCGCCGCTGAAAGGTGCTGACGGTAATGTATATGCCATTGCCCAGGGCGACCTGATTGTCGGCGGGCTTGGTGTTGAAGGCTCGGACGGATCAAAAATCACAATTAATGTTCCCAGTGTCGGCCGAATTCCTAAAGGTGCGATTGTTGAACGCACGATCAAGAACACCCTGTCGAAAAATGATGCGTTTATGCTCAACTTGTATTCTGCCGATTTCACCACCGCAAGCAGGATGTCGAATGCGATCAACGCAGAATTTGGCAAGGGCATGGCAAAACCGGTCGATCCGATTTCTGTAGAAGTGCGTTTGCCTGCAGACATGGAACACCAGGTGGCGTTTATGTCGATGATTGAAAACCTGACGCTGGAACCGGGTGATGCGGCTGCACGGGTGATTATTAATTCACGCACCGGCACAGTAGTAATCAGCAGCCATGTGCGGGTAACGCCGGCCGCGGTCGCGCACGGCAATCTCGTGGTGACGATTTCAGAACAGACCGCCGTCAGCCAGCCGAATTCATTTTCGCGTGGCGGCAATACCGAAGTCGTGCCGAGTTCAGCAGGTGGAAATCGCGCAGGATGAAAATCGCATGTTCATGTTCGATCCCGGGGTTGATCTCAATGACATCGTGCGCGCTGTCAACCAGGTGGGCGCTGCGCCCGGCGACCTGGTCGCCATCCTCGAAGCACTCAAACAGGCCGGGGCGCTGCGCGCTGAACTGGTCGTGATTTAAAGTGGATTAAAAACCAGTGGCGATGGATATGAAAGGCGAACTCTCCAGTGCGGGTCTGTATACAGACTTTAGCGGGCTGGCGCGTTTGCGTTCTGAAGCCTCGCAAAAATCACCCGAAGCCAACCGTGAAGTTGCGCAACAGTTCGAGGCACTGTTTCTGCAGAGCATGATCAAGGCGATGCGCGATGCCAGCCAGATGAGTGACTCAACCGATGGTGAGCAAACACGCTTCTACCAGGAAATGTTTGATAAACAGATCGCACTTGACCTGTCGCGTACCGGCAGTCTTGGCCTGGCGAATGCACTGGAACAGCAATTTAATGGCGTATCGAATCTACAGTTGAATAACCGGGTCGGTAACTATTCCAGTGTCAATGGTTCCCCTGTTGTAACAGCTGTACACAATCAGCCGTCGAAAACAGTTGCATCCTGGGCGCCGGCCACGGCGGAAGATTTCACCCGTGAATTGTGGCCGCATGCGGTTGAAGCTGCAAAGCAGCTCGGCGTTGCGCCTGAAGTCCTGGTG
>CAWKAL010000056.1:0-17893 GCA_963847575.1 uncultured Gammaproteobacteria bacterium | reverse complement strand
AGTAGTGTTGTGCTGTATTGATCATGCAGCAACACAAGTTCAGGCATTTCCTCGCGGCAGGGCGGACAATCGACGCCCCAGATATTGACGACAGTCCACTTACCCTTACCGAGGTACTCGCTGACTGCGTGCTGATGCGAGTCAGACTCCATTAACAGTATTTCCTTATTTGCTAATGCAGTATGTCGAGATTAGTACATCCCAGTAAAATAATGCATACATTTAGCGCGCGCTTTATATAAAATAATGGCATGGCTTGTCAGTCTGCGTGGTCATGGTTAGTATCAGACGTAGCTAGCTGCTGAAGTATTCACTTATTTTAAATATATCTTGCAAGGGAATATTTGGCATGGATGCACGTCCTTACCTAAACCTGAGTGGAGTTGTAGATGGAGATCGTTAAAAAGCTTGTTGCATCGTTTTGCCTGAAGCAGGAGTTCGCCCTGCGTCGCAATAAGTTATACCAGATCGCGTATTCCTGGTGTCATGATGCTGCGCTGGCAGACGATCTTGTGCAGGAGACCATGTACAAAGCCATCAAGAACCGATCAAAACTCCGCGAAGTGGCGACACTCGATACCTGGCTTTACCGCATTCTGATTAATTGCTGGCACGACTACCTGCGCGTATCAGGCAGACATGTTGAACTTTTTGATGTGCGTGATGATCGTATCAGGGACCATAGTGACATGTATCAAAAAGTACAGATTGTTGATCGTGTGCGCTCATCAATCTCCAGCTTGCCGATGAATTTACGCGAAGTCGTCACGCTGGCGGATTTTGCGGGTTTTAGTTATGCGGAAATCGCCGAAATCGTCGACATCCCGATCGGTACAGTAATGAGTCGCCTGTTTCGTGCGCGACAGAACCTGAAAGAACAACTACTGGATATGAGTAATGATGAAGCAATCCAGCTCAAGTTACGAAGAGTAAAATAATGGATAACAAACAATTTACTGATGAAAAGCTCAACATGTTCATCGACGGTGAGACTGGATACTGCTGAAGCAAATGAGCTGCACGAGGCTATGTTGCAGGATCCGCAAATCCGTGAGCGCGTCTGCCAGTTAAAAGCTGTGCGTGAACTGGTCGGGTTTGCCTACCAGTCACCACCCAGGCCGAATCATGATCGCAGGGTGCGTCGGGACAGCGGACGTAATACTCTCTGGAAAAGCATTGCTGCAAGTTTGCTGATTTGCCTGGGTGTTATTGTTGGCTGGTCCACACACCAGTATAGTCCCAGCGTTATTGCGGGCACCACAACTGCAAAAAATGTGTTCAGTTACTACACCGAGCATGCGCCGGCAAAACACACCGGCCGCAATTTTATATTGCACCTGAGCACATCGGACATTGGTGCCGTCAAGGCGGCGCTGGATGAGGCTGATAATCTGATCGCGAGTTATAAGCGCTCAAACACACCGCTTAAAATTGACATCATCGCAAACCAGCGCGGCATTGATGTTCTGCGCGTCGATGTTTCACCTTATATTGACCGTATTCAGAAAATGGTCGCAGACAATGATTCGGTATCACTGTTTGCCTGTGAGCGCTCGATAGCCAAGGCAAAGGTAAGGGAAGGCAGGGACATTGTTGTGATGCCTGAGACCGTTACCAACAGGACGGCGCGCGAGCTGATTCCTGAGCGTCTTAACGATGGCTGGGTCTATATAAAGGTTTAACGATTATTTCTCCTGATTTCGTCGGCATTTAATTTTCTGCCGGCGGCCACTGTGATAACTTGTCGCACATGCGACAGTCCGTACTAAGGCTTACTCCAGACACGTTTCAGACAGCACTGCGCAGGATTTCCTGCGCAGTGCTGGTTTTTGCTGTGCTACTGTCATCCGGTTGCACGCATCTCATTTTCGGCCCGCTCAAGCCGCACATTTATACCCCCGATATTGTAGATCTTGATTACGACAACATTTATGCCGTGACGGATGCTGGGCTGAGATTGCACGGCTGGAAGCTGCATGCCACGTCTGATCATGTTGGCAGCCTTGTATTCTTTCACGGCAACGGCGAAAACATCAGCACGCACTTCGCCAATGTCTTCTGGCTGGCAGAGTACGGCTATGATGTTTACCTGTTTGATTATCGCGGCTATGGCAAATCAGAAGGCGCGCCACAACTGGATGACATCGTTGCGGATGTCGATGTCATGCTCAATGCAGTATTGCAGCAGTTGCCAGAAAATGAAAACCTGGTGGTCATGGGGCACAGTTTTGGCGCCAGCCTGAGTATCTACGGTGTTGCGCATAGCCAGTACAGGGACAGAATTGCAGCACTGATTTCGGTGGCTGCGTTTGCCGACTACCAGCAGGTCACGCAGGAGATTCTGTCGCGCAGCTGGCTCACCTGGGCATTGCAATGGCCGTTGTCGTATACCATTGACAACAGTTACCGGCCGCTCGACAGTGTTGCGCTGATAGCACCGATTCCTTTGTTCATGATGCACGCCACTGAGGATGAGATTATCGAGCTTCATCATGCGAGAGACCTGATCGCGCGCGCTCGGCCACCCAGCCAGCTGGTCGAAATACAGGGTGATCACAACCTGGCGTTAAATCTCGATACCAACCGGGCGCTTTTATTACAGTTCTTGAAGGGGGTTTCTGTTACTGGCGACTGCGCAGTAACACAGGCTCTCAGCTTTAACTGTTATCTTTTAACTGTTAGCCGCAGGCTGCAATCCGTTTTGGGTATCAGGCGGCGGCCTCGTCAGCAAACACCACGGTTTCAATTTTCCATACGTTTTCAGATGCGTGCAGCACCAGGCAGGAAGGGCCGCCCCTGGTGCGCTCTTTTCCAGCAGCGCCCGGATTGACAATCCAGGGTTCTGCAGTCTGGTCGATAACGCGCTTGTGGGTATGACCATACACGATCATGCGTGCTTCAGCGTGGTCCCAGCGAAACTGTTCATGATCAGGAAAACCGCCGAGCCGGTGACCGTGTTCAATGATCACCAGGCCGCCAGGTAACGCGAGTTCAATCTGCGCGGGCAGGGCATTCACCACAGCGTGTTCCGCAGTAGACCAGGCAGCAGCATGGTCGTTGTTGCCTGCCACGGCATGCAGCGCGATACGAGGCTTGAGTTGCGCGAGTATGCCTGCACCGCATATATCGCCGGCATGGATAATGTGATCGCAGGTGTTGACGCTGTTGACGATGCGCGGATCTATGTAGCCGTGGGTGTCAGATAAAATCCCTACTTTAACCATGCTGAAAATTAATCGTTCTAGTCTGAGAGTGGTGCATTATAAACGACAAACTTCCAGTCCGTCATTCCGGCATGTTTCTGGCCGGAATCGAGTGGCTGGTATCTTAGTGGTAGTGGGTACTATGAGGCGCATCCATGCGCCTCACCCTTCGGGCCGCGTATAAAACACGCGTTCAAATTCGATCCCATCGAATTTAGTCGCACCCACGGGCGAGTTACTTTTTCCCTACAGCAGCAAAAAGTAACCAAAAAGTGCCGCCCAAGAACTTCGCCCTTCGGGTTCCCATTGTGCAGCGCAGTGAATAAGGCCGCTGCGGAACTCGCAAAAAACGCTCAGACAGCCGCAGCGGAAAGCCCCTTATTCACTGCGCTGCACAATGGCTCGTTCAAGGGGGCAACAGCAAAAAATAATTCACATATTATTTCTCTGCATCCTCTGGCATTCTGCGGTTTTGCATTTATAAATTTAGTTTGCAGGTTGGGCTGAGGAACGAAGCCCAACGTTTCACTTTAAAGTCTCGGCCGTTTTTCATTTATACATAAGTAATCTATCGAGAGTGTCCTGCTGTTTTATCCTCCCCATTGATCGAGCCATTGTGCAGAGTCGACAATATGGGGTCTTCCGTTGCGGCTGTTTGAGCCTGTTTTATAGGCGAGTTCCGCAGCGGCCATATTGTCGACTCTGCACAATGGGAACCCGAAGGGCGAGTGAGCAGGGGTGTCCTTTCTTTTGGTTACTTCTTCTTTGGACAAGCAAAGAAAAGTGACCCGCCAGCAGGCGGAAAGCACTGCTTCAGATCGCGCATATACATTAACGTGCCTCCCACGAAAAGTATAAATAATAGAATGTAGGTTGGGCTGAGGAACGAAGCCCAACGTTTCACAACGGTTCGTCATCCCGGTATGTTTCTAGGCCGGGATCCAGTGTCTTGCTTTGCATTACTATTAACCTTCATCATCACTTTCACTTCAGTGGTAGTGGGTACTATGAGGCGCATCCATGCGCCTCACCCTTCGGGCCGCGTATAAAACACGCGTTCAAATTCGATCCCATCGAATTTAGTCGCACCCACGGGCGAGTTACTTTTTCCCTACAGCAGCAAAAAGTAACCACTAATTTCGCATGGAGCGAAATTGAACGCGTGTAGCGCGGCCCGCAGGGCAAAATACATGGAGGTATTTTGTAAAAAGTGCCGCCCCAAGAACTTCGCCCTTCGGGTACCCATTGTGCAGCGCAGTGAATAAGGCCGCTGCGGAACTCGCAAAAAACGCTCAGACAGCCGCAGCGGAAAGCCCCTTATTCACTGCGCTGCACAATGGCTCGTTCAAGAGGGGGCAACAGCAAAAATAATAATTATTGATTTGCGATCTTTGCGGTGAATATTATTTTTATCCAGAACGAAAAAAACGGCGCCCATCTATCATAGATCGGCGCCGTTTTTGTTGCTGAGCTTTAGATGCTGTTATGCAGCATCCAGGCTCTTGTAATAGCCGATCAGAATCTCTGCCACTTCAGGACGTGAGAATTCTTTTGGCGGGGCAATGCCCTGGCCCAGCATCTCGCGTACCTTGGTGCCTGAGAGCAGAACAAAGTCTTCCTTGCTGTGATCGGGGGCTTCACACATCATCACCACCTTGTTCAGCTTCTTCGACCATGCCGTGTGGTCGGCCTTGAAGATTTCGATCTCAAGCGCACCCTTGGGGACTTCGTTTTCGAAAATTTCCTGGGCATCGAAGGCGCCGTAGTGATCGCCAACACCGGCATGGTCACGGCCAATGATGAAGTGCGTGGCGCCCATGTTCTGGCGGAACACGGCGTGCAGTACGGCTTCTTTGGGGCCTGCGTACAGCATGTCGAAACCATAACCGGTCACCATCGCGCTGTTCGGCGGGAAGTACAGTTCAACCATCTTGCGAATCGCAGCATCACGTACCGGGGCAGGGATGTCGCCTTTCTTGAGCTTGCCCAGCAGCATGTGAATCACCAGGCCATCACAGCCTAAACGGTCCATCGCCATGTGGCAGAGTTCTTCGTGTGCAAGATGCATCGGGTTACGTGTCTGGAACGCAACGACTTTCTTCCAGCCGCGCTCGGCGATGTCATTGCGAATTTCAACCGCGGTGCGGAACGTATCGGGGAACTCGGACTGGAAGTACGAGAAATTCAATACCTTGATCGGGCCTGACAGGCAAACCTTGCCCTGTGCATTGAAGGCTTCGGCGCCAGGGTGGGCTTCGGTCTTGTTGGGGCGATAGATGCTTTCAGTCATCATCGCCATGTCGGCATCGCTGAATTCTTCAACCGCTTCGACGTCCATTACCGCGAGGATGGGATGGCCATCGACATTGGGATCTTTCAGTGCGATGCGATCGCCCGGCTTGATGTTGCCGGCGTTTTCTACCAGGTTCAGCACCGGTGTCGGCCAGAACAGGCCAGACGTGGTGGTCATGTTTTTGGCAACAGAAAGCGCGTCAGCCTTATTCATGTAGCCGGTGAGCGGGTTGAAATAACCTGCACCCAGCATCACCGCATTGGCGGCAGTGGCCGAGCTGACGGTAATTGAAGCCAGGCCCTCGGCTTCCTTGTGCAGTGCTTCGTTTTCACTCGAGTCGTATACGAACAATGGGTTCAGCTTGTCAGAACCATGAGGTTTAATCATCAGATGTCTCCTGGGGACTATCACGCTGACCGCGAGGCCAGCCCGGTTTAATAAAAGTCAGTTAACTAATGTTCGGTCTATATTCTGTGGCAATCCGGTCGTATCGCAGAGACGCTGTGTATGGCCCAGCTGGGCTTAACTATTTGATTTCGATGAGCGAATATTCTGCGGTGATGAATTTGAGCGCCGCATTCTACCTTAAAGCTGTGCGCTTTCGTAGCCTGCCGTCTGAGATACATCAATTACCCGGGTGGCATTCCTGGCTTCAGCGCGAATCAGCCTGACTTTGTGGCGATTGCTTCGGCAGAGAGGGAGAAACCGGGCGAGGTGAGGCCACAGCTGCCAGTGCGTTGATTGCGCAAGGCGAGGAGTGGCCAGGGAGCAGGGCGGTGAAATCGCTTAAGTCGAATAGCTGAACATGATCGCTAAGGAGATGCCGAGAATAATCAGTATCAGGGCGACCAGGCAAATCATGCAATTGCTGTCGACGATGGCATTCAATCGATAATCGTTTTCGCCCAGCTGCGGTGATCTGGCTTTCATATGCGCTCCCCCCTCAGGTGTGGAGCAAGCCTATCTGTGTGCGCAGACGAAAAACGAGTATCAGGTCACTGTTGCAGGCACTGCCGCTCAGCGTCATAGCTGAACTGTGAGCGAGGTCTCAAACAGGGTATTCGATTTATCGGTCCTTGCCCCAGAGTTCGTCAAGCCGGCTGTCGCGACCGCAGGTGTAACGATAGTATTTATAGCGCAGGGGATTTTTCTGGTAATAGTCCTGGTGGTAGTCCTCGGCCGGATAGAAGCGACTGGCGGCGGTGATTTCTGTCACCACGTCCTGCGCGAAGGGTTTGGTATTTTTCAGTGCAGCGAGCGATTTTTCGGCTGCGTTTTTCTGTAGTTCATCGTGGTAAAAAATGCCCGAGCGGTACTGGCTGCCGTGATCACAAAACTGGTAGTCAAGCGCAGTCGGGTCGATATTTTTCCAGAACACCGCGAGTAATTTTTCGTAGCTGATGATGTCCGGATCGTATTCGATTTGAATTGCTTCGGTGTGCCCGGTGGTTCCGGCGGAGACTTCTTTGTAAGTCGGATCTATTTTGTGACCGTCGGTGTAACCCGAGGTTGTCGAGAGCACGCCGTCGAGTTTGTCGAACGGCGGTTCCATGCACCAGAAACAGCCGCCGGCAAACGTTGCCAGCGAGGTGGCGGCATGGGCGGACAGGGAAAGCAGCAGCAGGCAAAGCAAGGACAGAATTCTCATGGCAAATCTCCGCGGTTATATAGCCATGACCGCATGATCCTGGTGAAGTTTCCGGTGGGTGGTAATTGCCTGTCAGCCGACCTTGTCAGCGCATTTGATGCAGAGTGTAGCGAAGGGTATGGTTTTTAGTCGTGCTTCTGAAATGTCTTCGCCACATTCAGCACAAATACCGTAACTGCCATCTTCAATTTTAACCAGTGCGCGATCGATTAATATCACTGTTTGCCGGGCATCGTTTTCCAGTGCATTGAGTACATCATCGTTTTCGCGTTGCGTGGCCTGTTCGGCAAAATCTTTTTCGACCGGTTCGGATTTGTGATGCACATCGGCGTCAATTGCATTAATGCGTCGGGTGTAGTCTGCGCGTAAGTCGAGCAGATGTTGTTTTATAGTCTGGTGTGGAGGCATATTGGTCTTCGTCGATTATGGAAAAAAGAAACTAACTTTCAAACAGCGCCAACGCACAATATAGTGCCGGTACCATCATCGTCAGAGTGATGTTTCTACGTGCGCTTTACAATGATACAGATCAATTTCCCTGTCAATGTGCGCATTATCAGATGGTCAGGATTATTTTGTATCAGTGCATAAATCCATAGATAAAAAAGCCCCGCAGCGCGGGGCTTTTTTTCAGGTGCTGGCGATGATTACAGCATCGGCACCATCATAAGAGCGACGATATTGATAATCTTGATCAGCGGATTGATCGCCGGGCCCGCGGTGTCCTTGTAGGGATCACCAACGGTGTCACCGGTGACGGCCGCTTTGTGCGCGTCAGAACCTTTGCCGCCGAAATTACCGTCTTCGATATATTTCTTGGCATTGTCCCAGGCGCCACCACCGGTGGTCATGGAAATAGCCAGGAACAGGCCGGTGATAATGGTACCGATCAGCAGGCCGCCGAGCGCTTCCTTACCCAGCAACAGGCCGACTGCAATCGGTGCAGCGATGGGCAGCAATGACGGGATGATCATTTCCTTGATCGCAGCACGGGTGAGCATGTCGACCGCACTTGAATAATCCGGCTTCTGGGTTTTGTCCATAATGCCCGGCATTTCGCGGAACTGGCGACGCACTTCGTTGACAATACCGCCGGCAGCACGGCCCACGGCTTCCATCGCCATGGCACGCGAACAGGTAGGGTATCAGGCCGCCGAGGAACAGGCCGATAATCACGCGGTGATCAGACAGCCTGAACATCACATCGCCACCGAGGTTGTGGGTGTAGTCGGCAAACAGCACCAGCGTGGCCAGACCGGCCGAGCCGATAGCATAACCCTTGGTCACTGCCTTGGTGGTGTTACCGACGGCGTCGAGCGGGTCGGTGATGTTGCGAATCGCTTCAGGCAGTTCGGCCATCTCGGCAATACCGCCAGCGTTGTCGGTAATCGGACCGTAGGCGTCGAGTGCCACGATCATGCCGGCCATCGACAACATGGCGGTGGCGGCAATCGCGATACCAAACAGGCCTGCCAGCTGATGCGCGCCCCAGATCGAGGCGCACACGGCAAGCACAGGCAGGGCAGTGGCTTTCATCGACAGACCCAGGCCGGCAATAACATTGGTGCCGTCACCGGTGGTCGAAGCTTCTGCAATTCTGCGCACCGGGCTGTATTCAGTCGCGGTGTAGTACTCGGTAATGATTACCATGGCTGCAGTCAGTGCCAGGCCGATGAGTGAGCTGTAGAAAATGTTCATCGCGGTGATGTTCATGCCATCGATCATCACGCCGTCACCGAGCATGTACGTTGGTGATCGGATAGAATGCAATCGCTGCCAGCACACCGGAAACAATCACGCCGCGGTAAAGTGCGTTCATGATTTTCTTGCCGTCTTTCACCACGACAAAGAACGTGCCGATGATCGACGCGATAATCGATGCGCCGCCCAGAACCAGCGGGTAGAGAATCGCATTCGTGGTGTCGCCCTGTATCAGCAGGCCACCGAGCAACATGGTTGCAATGATGGTGACCGCGTAGGTTTCGAACAGGTCAGCGGCCATACCGGCGCAGTCACCGACATTGTCACCGACGTTATCGGCAATCACCGCCGGGTTGCGTGGGTCATCTTCCGGGATACCGGCTTCGACCTTGCCGACGATGTCGGCGCCAACGTCAGCGCCCTTGGTGAAAATACCGCCACCGAGTCGTGCAAAGATTGAAATCAGCGAACCACCGAAGGCCATGCCGATCAGTGCGTGCAAGGGATCTTCCGCACCGGTATTCACCAGGAAGGCGTAATAGCCGGCGACGCCCAGCAGGCCCAGGCCGACCACCAGCATGCCGGTGATGGCGCCGCCGCGGAATGCGATCTGGAAGGCCGCATTCATACCATCGTTAGCCGCCTGTGCAGTACGTGCATTGGCGCGTACCGAGACATGCATGCCGATGAAGCCGGCGAGGCCGGAAAATATGGCGCCAATCGCAAATCCCATCGCAGTTAGCGTATTGAGATAAAACATGATGGCGAAATAGATCACCACGCCGACAATCGCGATCGTGGTGTACTGGCGTTTCAGGTAAGCGCTGGCGCCTTCCTGGATCGCGCCCTGGATGCGCACCATGTCTTCATTGCCAGGATCTTTATTGAGAATGCTGAAAATAGACACCACGCCGTAGCCGATGCCGACCAGTGCGCAGACTAATGCAAATATAAGTTCGATAGACATTTTTCAATCTCACTATTGAGTCAGTAGAAACAAACAAGCCCTGTATAACAGGGCCTGATCAGGTTTTATTCACTTATGATAATGCTTTGAATATTGCATCGCGGATATTTTCCACGCTGCCAACACCGGCGATCTTGTGATACGCGGGTGCGCCGGCCTGTTTGCCTGCGGCCCACTTCGAGTAGTACTCAATCAACGGTTCGGTTTGTTCATGATAGATATCGAGACGCTTCTTAACCGTGGCCTCTTTATCGTCATCACGCTGGATCAGATCTTCGCCGGTTTCATCATCCTTGCCTTCAACCTTTGGCGGGTTGAACATGACATGGTAGGTGCGCCCGGAGTTCAGATGTACACGTCGTCCTGACATGCGCTTGATAATCTCGGCATCGTCGACGTCGATTTCGACCACCGCGTCTACCGCGATGCCGGCCGCTTTCAATGCATCTGCCTGCGGCAGGGTGCGTGGAAAACCATCGAACAAATATCCCTGTTTGCAATCGTCCTGTTTGATGCGTTCCTTGATCATGCCCATGATGATGTCATCCGACACCAGGCCGCCTTCATCCATGATCTTTTTCGCAGCCTTGCCGAGATCGCTGCCGGCCTTGACGTGGGCACGCAACATGTCACCGGTGGATATCTGCGGTATGCCGAACTTGTCCTTGATGAATCCTGCCTGTGTTCCTTTGCCGGCACCCGGGCCGCCTAATAGAATTAACTTCATGTTCAATCTCCGATATAAATCAGGTAGTTATAGCTACTTCTTAAAAGCGCTCTCAAAGTGCGTGTCGGGCTTTATTTCCCATTTTTCCTCGAGGCCGTATTGTCGGATTAATTCATCGACACTGCCTTGACCGAAGTCACGCATCACTTCACCTGGCACCCTGCGTGCTGCGTTGCGGTTGACACCGCTCCCCAGCTGTCATGCATGGCAAGGCGTTGGTGATCTCTATCGAGCGTCATGCTGGCTTACAGCGTAAACGGCGGCAGCTTCTTGGCCACGGCAACTTTCTTCAGCGTGACATATTTTGGCAGGCCGTCTTTATAGGGCGGATAGTCTTCGCCCTTCATCAGCGGTGCCAGGTACTCGCGGCATTTGTTGGTGATGCTGAAGCCGTCTTTCGAAATGAAACTGGCAGGCATCATTTTTTCAACATTGGCGATTTTGCTCAGCGGTGCCATTTCAATTTTCCATTTGTATGGCTTGTTGCTGACGCGCTTGATTGCAGGCATCACCGAGTTGTGGCCCTTGATAGCATATTCAACCGCAGCCTTGCCGGTGGCATAGGCCTGGTCGACGTCAGTTTTAGATGCAATATGACGTGCTGCGCGTTGCATGTAATCCGCCACGCCCCAGTGGTATTTATACCCCAGGCCATCCTGGATCATGTTAGCGACCACTGGTGCGGCGCCGCCCAGCTGGCTGTGACCGAAGGCATCTTTGAGACCGGTTTCGGCGAGGAACTTGCCATCAGGCCAGTGCACACCTTCAGATACAACCACAGAGCAGTAACCGAATTTTTTAACTTTATCGTCAACTGTCTTGAGGAATTTTTCCTTGTTGAATTCAACTTCCGGGAACAGCACGATAATCGGAATTTCATGCTCGGGGGTTGATGCCATGGCACCTGCGGCTGCAATCCAGCCGGCGTGACGGCCCATGACTTCAAGCACGAACACCTTGGTAGAGGTTGCGCACATCGACGCCACGTCGAAACTCGCTTCCATGGTTGACACGGCAATGTACTTGGCAACCGAACCGAAACCCGGGCAGTTGTCGGTGATCGGTAAATCATTGTCGACGGTTTTTGGTACGTGAACCGCGGTGATAGGGTAGCCCATGGTGTCACCAATCTGTGAAACCTTGAGGCAGGTGTCGGCAGAATCACCGCCACCGTTGTAGAAGAAATAACCGATGTTGTGCGCTTTGAAGACTTCGATCAAACGCTCGTATTCGAGGCGGTTATCTTCCAGGCTTTTCATTTTGAAACGGCAGGAACCGAATGCGCCGGACGGGGTGTGACGCAGGCCGGCAATGGCTGATTTGGTTTCCTTGCTGGTATCGATGAGATCTTCGGTGAGTGCACCGATGATACCGTTACGGCCGGCGTATACCTTGCCGATTTTGTCTTTGTGTTTGCGTGCAGTTTCAATCACGCCACAGGCAGATGCATTAATGACTGCGGTAACACCGCCGGATTGCGCATAAAACGCGTTCTTCTTACTCATAGTGTATTTCCCCTGGAACTGGATTTAGCTTGTTACTGAATTTGAATTCGTTAGTTATATGGCCTGTTACTGGTTCTCTTTTTCTTCGCGGTTCATGGCTTCCTTGTCGGCGTGCACCTGCAGCAGGGTGACGACACAGTCGGTGATGTCATCGAACTCGCTTTTTCCGGTACCGTACTGCTGGTAACCGCGGTAATAAAAACTGGCGGCGGTAACTGCGACCACCGACCTTGATGATCACAATTTAGCTTCGCCGACCTGCCAGAATACGGCGGGCACTTCGGTCAGTACGCGGTCATCTGGATACATCCTGATCTCAACATCGGCGAGTTGCAGCTCGACCGGCTGTTTCGGCCAGCGCTGTTTCAGGGTCTTTTCTATTGCCCAGGTTTCGCTTTGAGTGAAATCGGCAACGGCCCCCATAGACTGTGTTCCAGACGCAAAATAAAGGGGCACGATGATACCCTGAATCAGACTATTTTTCAGCAGAAATCGCTGTTTACCTGATTTAGGCCTGCCTGATGCGGGTGTGTTACGGGTCAGTCGCCTGGCCAGGTACCTGGGCTGGACTAGTGCAATCGTGGTGCGTTTTGCGCGCCGTTTGCGAGTTCTTCAGGGGTGGCATCGCGCACCGATTCTACGGTGATGTTGTAGGTAATCTTTTTGCCCGCAAACGGGTGGTTGCCATCGACCGTGAGCTTGCCGTCTTCGATATTGGTGACGCGAAACACCCGGGTTTCACCGTGGTCGTTCTGAAATTCAACTTCAGCGCCGATATTGTGGAATTGCGGTGGCACATTATCTATATCATCGGCGAAGGTCAGTTCCGGCTGGTGTTCACCAAAGCCCTCGGCCGGACTCAGCGTCACGTTGACCACATCACCGACGCCGCGACCTTCGAGGGCCTGGCTGACTTTTTCGATGATTTCGCTGTCCCGGCCCTGGATGAAATTGATCGGCAGGTCGATGCGTTCGAGGATATCGCCGCTTTCATCGGTAATCGTGTATGTCAGTGAAACGTATTTGCCTGCTTTGATGCTGTCGGTCATGAGTATCTGGGAAGGTTAAAATGCCGGTATTTTACACCGGGCGGCGGGCCATTGCATGGCTGGGCATGGCCGGCCATGGATAGACTTGGTCAGTGTCTGGCGGGCAGGTATAATTGAAGCTCGAATGACGAGGTGATGATATGTCTATGTCCGGCGAATCCGGCTGTGCTGCTGCCGAGCCCTACGCGCTGCGTGTGCTGGGTGATTCCATGCTGCCCGAATTCGAGGAAGGCTGTGTTATCGTGATCGATCCGGGCGGTGCGATTCGTGACGGTAGCTACGTGATTGCCACACATAATGATGAATATATTTTTCGCCAGCTGCGTATTGTCGACGACCGCTATTACCTGCAGCCGTTAAACGACCTTTACGATACGGTGGAAATTGACAGCCTGGCGCTGGTGACGGGCGTGATATCACAGAAAGCCGGCCGTCGGCGCAAGGACCACAAGCGTTACGACTGAATCGTGCGCCGGTCGGGGTGCATTAAAAATGAGCAGAAACCGGCCGAGAGCATTTTTTCCACTTCATCCGGGTCGATCACTTGCTGTTTCAGATTGATCAGCGGCAGTTCGTAATCATTCCAGCCGCGCAAGCCGGTTTTCATCGACTTGACGTGTTTATAGCCCATCAACTGCATGGTCTGTGCGGCGAGAATACTGCGATTGCCGGAACGGCACACCACGACAATTTCGCGATCGCGCGCTTCAACCAGTTCGGGTACCGAGTCTTCGTAATCATATTCGCAGGCGGTTTCGAGGATGCCGCGCGGAATTAACATGGAGCGTGCGATGTGATAATTCACGTATTCACATTCTTCGCGAATATCCAGTAGCAGGGCATCGGGTTTCCTGTCGACGAATTCTTCCACGTCCCAGGGGAACAGTTCACCAACCTGCTGGCGTGCGTCTTCTACAATTTGTTTGAAGGTTTTCATGAGAGCAGTGTTTTTTCATGCGCCCGCTTTGGGCTTGCGCAGGCCCTGCTCAACAGCAATGACCGCGGCTTCGACGCGTGAATGAATACCCAGTTTGCGTAAAATGGCTTTGACATGAAGCTTGACGGTGCCGTCGGAGATGCCGAGGTTGCGCGCAATCAGCTTGTTGCTCTGGCCATCGGCCAGCAGGCAGAGGATTTCACGTTCGCGCGGTGTCAGTTCGGCAAACGGGCCGTTGTTGTCATCCATCGTGGTTTCGCCCTGTACCATGCGTGCGAGCGCATCGGTCAGGTCCTGGGCGACGACACTCTTGCCTTTTTCAATGTCACGCAAGGCGCTCACCAGCTCATCTGGCTCCATGTCTTTCAGCAGGTAGCCCTGAGCGCCTGAACGCAGTGATTTGATCAGGTCGGATTCTTCATTGCTGGTGGTAAGCATGACCACCGGGATGGCCTGGGTTTTTTCGCGCAATGTTTTGAGCACATCGAGTCCGCCCATGCCGGGCATGCGCAGGTCGAGCAGGATAATGTCGGGATTGAGGCGCGTGGCGAGTTCGATGCCTTCATTGCCATCGGCGGCAACACCGATAACCTCGATGTTGCGTTGTTCCAGCAGGCCTTTGAGGCCGACC
Source organism: uncultured Gammaproteobacteria bacterium (assembly GCA_963847575.1). Taxonomy (GTDB): domain Bacteria; phylum Pseudomonadota; class Gammaproteobacteria; order SZUA-229; family SZUA-229; genus JASBSR01. The sequence continues at coordinate 3,232 of CAWKAL010000056.1, read as the reverse complement.
CGGAACAGGGCGTGGTCGTCTATGATGATTACGCGCATTATTTAATCTGTCAGACAGTCGGGTCTCGTTGGTACTGAAACTTGAGTTCAATACGTGTGCCTTCATCCGGCTCGCTTTCGATGCGGAGCTTGCCGCCCAGGTGGCGCGCACGCTCCTGCATGATCGTCAGCCCGAGGTGTTCACCTGCATGGCTATGAATGGCTTTTTTATCAAAGCCGATACCGTCATTCTCGACCAGTACGCGATAACGTCCATCATTATCGCAATCCAGCAGCACGCGTACTATTTTTGCATTGGCGTGTTTTCGGATATTGGTCAGCGCTTCCTGCACGATACGGTATACGTTCATTTCCATGTTGGCGGGGATATCCGGCAACGGGTGTTCGCATTGTAACAGGATATGAATGCCGGTTTCTTCCCGAAATTTTGCCACCACGCGTTCGATTGAGGGCAACAATCCCTGCTGTTCGACCGGCACACGGCAATGTGCAATCAGTTCGCGCAGGTCGGTGTAGGCTTCATCGAGGCCGTGTTCGACCTGTTCGATACTGTTGATCGCCATGTATTCACCGCTCGGCTGCAGGGTCTGGTCGAGAATGCGGACCTGGAAGCGCAACGAGGCCAGGGTTTGTGCCAGCGAGTCGTGTAACTCATTGGCGATCATGTTGCGTTCTTCCTGCACGATTTTTTGCCGGGCGAGGTGCTCACCGCGCTGTTTCTCAATGGCAAGGGCGAGGTGGTGGCCTGCGCTGATCAACAGGCCGGCCAGCTCGCTTTCCAGCAGCATTGCGCCTGGCGGGAAAAACAGGTTGATCGCGCCCAGCGTGTGCACCATGTGGCGCACCGGAATGGTCAGCATGGTGTGGTCTGAATCAGCCAGCAGGGGTTGCGCCGGTGACTGCTGGATGATGTCGACAGGTTCGGTGCTGCGACTGAATAATGCGCCTTCGATCGCAGTCTGCTGTATGGCCTGCGCCTGGGTATCAGTTATTTTGTAACTGGCAGCAAGCTCCATCCAGCCATCATCAGCAATCAGGCGCAGTGTTGCAGCACTGGCGTTCAGCCGGTTGGTCAGGTGCTTCAGAAAATAATTGTAGAGTTCCTGCTGGTTTTCTGCCGAATTTATCAGGCTGGTAATTTCATACAGGATAATGACCGAATCGCGGCTCCACTCGTTGACCGGGCGTGAAACTTCGGGGGTGTTTTTCGCCGCCTTACGCATTATCAGCCACCCGCCTCGGGGTGTTGCTACTCAACCGGCGGCTTGTAATTGGGGTCATTGGGATTCATAAAAATGAACTGTGACTTACCCGGTTCGATTTCAACAAAATCAAGCACGGTATCTTTAAGAATGACAGCACTGGCGGGCGAAACAATGATTTCAATTTCTTCCGAGGTGACGCTGACATCGTCTTCCTTGCTGTCGTCAAAGCCCATACCGTAATGAATGCTGTCGTCACTAGTGCGCGTTGCTGCAATCCGCAGCGCCATGCCTTCAGATTTACTTTGTTGTGCGGAAAGCTTTATCTGGCTGGCCGCGTTTGGCGTAATGCTAATCATGATTTATCTGTCGTTTTGAGTTTGTGTTGTCTTACAAATTGAACAAAGCGCTGTGCCCAGGGATTGCTGGCTGTATTACGCTGGTGAGTGTAACAGGCCAGCAGGTTTTTGTAGACGTAACCGTCGTTTTTGCCATCAATGCCGGTGCCGCGCCTGACCGAGAAGGCAAATCTAGCATTTTTATCCAGATTTTTAAAACGCGAGTAGTGAAACTCGTGTGCCGAGATCTCGTTTTTCAGCATTCCCGGCCATGGACTGTTGTCATTTTCGCCAAGACGCACATAGCCGCGGCCCTGGGGTTTGGCTTCCATCACGATATCACCGGCAATGCTGCCGACCATCGGGTGGGTCTCGCCATGCCACTCGATAGAGCGCGACAGATACATCAGGCCACCGCACTCGGCATACACCGGCAGGCCGTCAGCTATGGCCTTACGGATCGAGGTTCGCATGCTGGTATTGGCGGATAATTCGGGCATGTGGGTTTCGGGAAATCCACCACCGATGAACTTGTGAAGGAACTGGAGAACCTCCAAATAAGGTCTTTGGCTCGGAGAATGTCACTCACACCATCCTCCTGAATCCAACTGAGGACATAGAAATGCAAGGAAAACTTAGCAAAAACGATTTTCGAGCAAACGATCGTTAGATTTTGCAATGCTGCTTACCTTGGACATAGGGGATGGTTGCGTACGACCTGACATTTTTTCAAGGGAAGTCGAAACATTAGAAGCCGACATTAAAAAAAATTGCCCTATCTTTTTTTCCAGCACACTTACCACTAAAAACATTCCTCGATTGAAAAATCGATTTGCCAACTTGGAAGGTGAGAGCCACGCCAAGAGAAGAGAAGAGGTGTGAGAGAGTAGTTGCTCCCATTGAATAACAGGAAACAAACGAGCTCGGCATTTTACCTGTTTTGCATACGACCCCTGGTCATCTGTTTCTTTGCTGATCTCATATTCAAAAGTGCCATGACGGATAGCTTCGTCAAAGTAGGTGATCCCAACATTGTAAATTTCTGAGATGCAAATGCCAAACAAGCTGCGTAAAGTTGACAGCACTTTGAGCTGACGCTTAGAGATTCCGGACAAAAGGCAGGCACTTGGATTTCCTTACCTGTTGTCAAAAAGCCTGCCCGTGCCGTGGGCTTCCATCTGCTCTTGTAGCACCCTGCAAGGAAACGGTAACAATAACACAACAATAATGAGACATCAGCTTTCGATAATCGCCTGATGGAGCATTTCGTATCCTCACATTGTCCCAAGCTACAGTAACCAAAGCAGCAATAGATGAGGTATTGAAGTGTTAGTCCACAATGGATTCCAACACGGGACAACTTACATTGTTGTTGGCAACGCCAATCGCTTTCTGATTGCCCAGCTTCAAGAAGAGGCTGATGGTGTCCTCCATAGAATGATAGGACTCAGTCCTATCACCAGCAAAGAAAGCCGTGTTCGCGAAGCGGACAACTTTCATCAGGCGTTGGAATGAACCATGTACGAAAGAAACCTCTCGAGAGCCTCCTTCTACATCTGGAATGTCGTCTCGGAGACTCTTATTCTTGATACTTTTGACAATCATTGTCAAGGCTATGATGGGTCTTGTTATGTTCAGGGAAATGAAGTATGTCGGCAACACCATGACAGACACTACCATGAGGACCATGGCA
>CAWKAL010000055.1:0-8123 GCA_963847575.1 uncultured Gammaproteobacteria bacterium | reverse complement strand
GCGAACAGCCAGCCGGTGGTTTCCCACAGGACACCGGCAATAACGCCGCCGACGAACGCTGATTTGATGCGCACGCGGGTATTGGGTATCAGCACGTAAATAAATGTGAAAGCGACGATCACCAGTAAATATGGCACCAGCTTGCCGATTGCCTTGATGGCAAAGCCCAGCGGTTCGATAGAGGCCAGTGAAGTCATGAACTCCGAATGGGTGACCGTGGCAGTGACACCAATCGCAGTGAAGATTAAAACCGGGCCGACCATGATCACACTCAGATAATCGCTGAAGCGCTGTGCAATGCTGCGGTAAGTAGTGATGCGCCAGGTAAAGTTAAACGCACGTTCAATTTTCTGGATCAACGAGATCACGGTGTAGATCAACAGGCCAAGACCGAGAAAACCCAGTACGCCAACTTTGATGTTATCGACGAAGCCGATGATGATGCCGGTAATTTCAATGCCTTTTTCGCCGAGTGGTGCCAGCATGCTGAGCAGTACCGGTTCGATCTGGTTATGCACGCCAAAACCTTTCAGCACCGAGAAGCTGACCGCGAGCAAAGGCACCAGTGATAACAGCGTGGTGTAGACCAGGCTCATGGCGCGCAATGTCAGCAGGCCTTCTTTCAGGTCACGGATGACTGCCTGCAGTATGCGCAGCAATAAAATGCCGAACGAATGCCAGCGTGGCAGGCTGGACAGGTCATGCTTCCAGAGGACGTCGTTAAAGCGGGCGGTGATATTGTCGAGCGTCATTTTGAGTTGATTACCTTTCGTTGTTTGAGGCGCCATGCCTGGTAATCCGGCTCGGTTTTGTAACCCTGCTTGTTCATATAATCAAGTACGCCCCAGAGACGGTAAAACTGGATTACCGAATCGAGGCGGATGATTTCCTTGCCATCGGGATCGAAAAACAGCAACGTGGGCGGATAGAACAGTCCGAGTTTTTTCGCCCAGTCGCGCGCAGTGGTTTTTTCACCATCGGGTGTGATCACCGGGGTGTCTGCCCACATGTCGAGTTGTACCGCATTCATCTGTGCTATTTCTTCGAGTGTGTCGTCCTTGTTCAACGGGCCGGTGTGCAGCAGGTCGCAGGTATGGCATTCGCCCTGTTCGAAAAAAACTACCAGCGGTATGGTGCGATCGGCGGAAAGTTTTTGCAGGTCATAAGGCGGTTCGACAAAAAAGTCACGCTCGTTCAGGCCGCCAGCCATAAAGAACATGCCGGGTTCGGCGCGTTCGAGATATTCTCGAAAAGTTTCTTCCTTGTAAAAACCTTCTATTACAAATTTCAACGCTGCCTTGAATTTATACGGTGGGTAATAACCGCGCAACCTGAATACTGGTTTGCCCTTTTTGTCATAAAACACCAGCGAGGGCGTGAAGTTTGTTTTGTAATGCACCGAGAGTTCGCGCTCGGTATATTGCTTGCCGTCGGTGTCGGTAATATTTTCGATGCCCCAGATATCAATCGGGATCACGTCATAATGAGTGCGGATATATCGTTCGGTATCGGCGGCGGTGAGATTGGTTTTAAAAAACTGTTCGCAATAGGCGCAGCGCTTCTGGCCAAAATAAATGATCAGCCCGTCCTTGCCGTTTTTCACCGCTTCGTCGAGATCATCACGAAAATCACCCAGGCTTAAGTTAAACCAGTCGGGATACTCCAGCGGGCTTTCGAGCAAGGTGTCATCAAAATTCAGGCCGGCCTGGCTGTCGCCTTCGCCATCAACTGCGGTTGCATTAAAAATGAAGATCGACAGCAGGCTTGCAAGCAGTGCGGCGAGGATGAGTTTGTAATGTGCAAACATAGCGAGTGACCGGTAAAATGCCGTACAGAATCTTCATTGAATCATATTTACCAGGGGATATGTTCTGATTTATGACAATTCTTCAGAAAAATCAGCGGCTTTAATATGGATAGACAAACAGCTAATGCCCCGGATGTGCTGATGTTACTGGGCACCGCCTGTCCCCACTGCGCCGGGGAATTACTGGTGCTGTCCGAGTTTATCAAGCGTGGCATTATTGGATCCTTACAGGTAGTGAACCTGGAACAGCGGCCGGCGCTGGCGGAGGCGCTCGGCGTGCGCGGCGTGCCCTGGGTACGCATCGGCTGGTTCGAGCTGGAAGGTCTGCACACCCGGGCCGAGTTACAGCACTGGGTGGAGCAGGCGACGGATGATTCCGGTGCCGGCGAATACCTGTCCGAAGCACTCGGCCAGGGCCAGGTGCAGAAAGTGCTGGCAACCATTCGCCGCCAGCCTGAGGTTATGCACCATGTGATCGAACTGATGGCCGACGCCGAAGCCACGATCAACGTGCGCCTCGGTATCGGTGTACTAATGGAAGAGTTTGCCAGCGCCGACTGGTTTCAGGATTATATCGAACCGCTCGCACACCTGTGCAAACATGCAGATGCGCGCGTACGCAGTGATGCCTGCCATTACCTCGCGCTGACCGGCAACCGCGATGTTATTCCGAAATTGCAGGGCATGCTTGGCGATGACAGCAAGGACGTGGTGGACGTTGCGCAGGACGGGCTGGACGCATTCGCCGAGGGAGAGGTCTGATCCGGGCCGAGCAGTCCGGCTTTTGCACCACGGTAGTGATCTGAATGAATGTCGTATTTGCTACGCCATTCACAAACCGGGCCGGGTAAAACGGGCATACTGTAACCACGGCAGCATAAACGCCCGCTTTCAGCGGCATGTAGATGGGCGTATTATGTGGCGTACGACTTTTAAAAAAGTAAATAGCATCACAGCGCACTGGCCAATTGAGGGCAAGATCATGGAAAGTTTAAACCGTCTGTTTCTATTCTCAGTAACTATTGCGTTAAGCCTGATCGTGGGGGGCTGCGGATCCGATGACGCTGCTATCACGCCCGCGGAAAACAACACCTATGCGACAACCAGTTCAAAAGGCGATTATTCCGAGTGGACCATCGTCGGTAATCAGCTTGATGCCATATTGAATGTGGTCAGTACGACTGGCGAGATTGAATATACTTTTACTATTGACGCTTCTTGCGCAGCACCCAGCAGTTTCGGGGTGCGCAGTTGTACGATCGCCAGTAGTAGTTGCGCCGATGGCACGCTGGTGTGCCCGGCGGCGCCGACCGGCATTTTTGAAATGATGGACGTCCCCGGCGTGGCGCTGTTTGTTAATATCGGCAGCGGCGCCAGCGAACAACTGCATGTCGGCTTTGCCAAGGATAACAGTGCCTGCATCCAGGATGTCAGTGGTGACTACACCATGATTCATACCGGGCTCGGTCTGGCAGAAAACTTTGGTATGTATCGTTCAGATGCTGATTTCCTGGATATCATGCATTCGGATTTTGGTTTCGCAACGCCAGATATGAATGCGACAACACAGACGGTGGTGTATACCACTGGCACAGAAGCTGAATTGCTGATAGATAACGGCTGCGTGAACGGCGTTAGAACGCGCGGACTGGGTGGCGGCGATGTCATACGCTCGATGATGACTAACAGCGGTTTATTCGTGCTTGATTTTCCGGCCGGGCAGGGCGGCCTGATTTCATTCAAAACCAGTAATGCAGCGACACTGGCGGATTTTGCCAATAGATCATTCGGTGGTATTTCATTTCCCGATGAAGGTGATGTTGCTGCAGTGAGCGCAGTGTTCGGGCCAGTGTCGGGTAGTAAAGTGGATTTTACAGCGAGTACTTCAGCTTCGCCCGGAACCACTGAAACCCAGAGCATCATGGCGCTCGCTACCCCCGCTACGGTAGTGGCACCCGCGTACCCGGATTTCAGCGTTGCGCCCACTGCGCCGGGCGATTACACGGCTACGAATTTGTACATGGACTATGCCAGCCCGGCAGCAATACCCGGGCTGTTCAAGCTCGATGGCATGACCGACAGCGGGCGGGTGATCATTGCAGCGATGAAATTCAACAGCAAGGTGATCGGGGTTGGCATGGTATATAACTGGCGCACTATGGCCGACACTAATCCAGCTGACGGAAATCTGTTTAGTGCAGATGGTCTGTACAACACCGGCAACTTTATAATCTTCGAAAAATAATGGCCTGAAATTAAATGGGGCCGTGCAACTGTAAGCATGTTATGAGTACAGTTTCACGGCCCTTGTTAGTAGTCTCAGATTCTTAGTTCATATGAAACACATCTTCAATATGTGATCGTTCACGTTGTACGCATTTGCGGCCTTCGGTGATAGCTTCATTCGCACGATACAGTTCCAGCAGGCCGATCTGGGAAAGTTTTGGTGAAAGTAATATGTCAGGCGGATCGCCGGCCATGCGGCTGCGGGTAATCCTGTCCTGGGTAATATTGATCGAGCCAGCCAGTGTGTCAAGCAGGGCGGGCGTATCGTCTTCTTCATTTGTGTCTGAAAACAACGACCCGGTATAGTCTTTTACCAGCCGGGATATTTTTCCGGCGACACTGGTATCTTGCGTAGTTTCCAGTTTTTGTTTCTTCATGTGTTTGCCAACAATGTCGCCATTGAGGTTGACCGCAATCACGATGTCGGCACCCAGTGCGCGACAGACTGAAACCGGTACGGGATTCACCAGGCCGCCATCGACCAGCCACTTGTCGTTGATTTTGATCGGCGGGAACAGTCCAGGCAATGCCATGGATGCCAGTACCGCCTGGCCCACAGAGCCTTTGGTGAGCCATACTTCCCGACCGGTTTCCAGCTCGGTGGCGACGGCTGCGTAAACTTTATCAAGATCTTCAATCACACTGTTGTCACTGGCGACAGTTTTATTCATGAAGTTGTGAATTTTCTTCACATTGACAAAACCATTCATCGACGTGTTGATATCAAAAAATCGTGCGGTTTCGAGCTTTGTCAGCGCGAGCGCCCATTCTTCGAGCTTTTCAAGTTTGCCTGATACAAGCGATGCACCCACGAGGGAGCCGACAGATGTGCCACAAACAATAGTCGGCGTAATGCCGAGTTCGGCGAGTGCATTGATTACACCGATGTGTGACCAGCCGCGAGACGAGCCGCTGCCGAGTGCCAGTCCGATTTTAAGTTGTTTGTTCATGCGTAATTTGAGATGGGTACTTCACCGTATTTTGTCCAGCTATTGTAAGCATAATTACGGCCCGGGCACTGACAGGTGTCAACTTACGGGAACACCGCGCCGTCATCCATGCCATGACGTGTATCTATATCATACTGTTTTTCGCGGGCGATGTATTTTTCCAGTATCTTGTTGGCCTGGTTACCGGAATCACGTTGCAGGGCGCTGCAGGTGTCTCGTCCCATGCCGGACAGGCTAAGCTCGATGGCTTTGGCAGCCTTGACGCCGAATTCTTTATGGCCATGTTCATGCTCGATCAGGGCGGCGTAGTAGCGGTCCCACTTTTTCCTCAGGGCTGCCGGTGCGCTATCGCGGTCGACCCAGCTGGGCAAGGTGAAATTGATGTCTACGCTGGTTGTGACTGTCGTCATGGAACAGTAAGAAGCCGTGTTTTCCCAGTTGAAGTTCCAGCGTACATTCCAGCGGGTATAGGCATCAAAGGTTTTGCCGTTTTCGCTTATGTTGCTTTTGCTGTTCATTTCGCGCCGTAATGCCTCAGCACTATCGCCACTGATGGCGTAATACTGTGTTTCTTCTTTCAGTTCTGGTTTGGCGATAACGCCGGTGTTATATGCGCACAGAAAAGCAACAAGCACTATTGCAATATGCCTGGCCAGGTTTTGAGAAGTGGTCTGCTGTTCGGAATACATTTAATCTGGCCTGTTTAATTTAATGATCTCGCCGGGTTTCATGTATTCATTGGCGCCGAGCCTTGAAACGGGTTGCAGGCTATCGGCACGAACCTTGATGCGGCCTTGCTGGTTTATGCTGATGATACTGTCATCGATGTATATATTTTTAATTTCGCCATAGACGACAGCCTGCGGCGTATTGCCGATTTCATGGATATCATGTAACACGCATGCGTATGCAATTTTGCATTGTGTAATCCTGGGCAAGCTGGCGCCTTCAAATTCAGTAGTGCCTAGATTTAACTGATCCAGTTCGGAGACATTGGCATCCAGTGTGGCCGAACTCTGGTTGAGCGCTTCCAGCAAACTCAGGTCGGCGATGTGCACACTAAAATGTTTGCGCTGTCGTATATTGCGCAGTGTGTCCTTATCAGAGCCGTCAGGTTTTTTTCCAATCGATATCATTACAATCGGCGGATCACTGCACACCGCGTTGAAGTAAGAAAATGGCGCAAGATTATAACTACCGGTTTCATTGTCTGACAGTACCCAGGCAATTGGCCGTGGTACCAGGGTCTGGATCATGTGAAAGTAAGTCTGGCCCGGGTTCAGGCTATCGAGCTTGATGTTCATGACTATGCGTTTCTGCGATCGCCGGCGCGCTGGCGAGTATATTCCTGATTGCCTGGAGCAGCCGGAATGTTATTCAATAACCGTAACCAACAGGGCCGTGCCCCGGTACATTGACATACCCCTGGCTGTTGTCAGCATTAGAATTGCCTGCGCTAAAGCGCGAGTTCCAGAAGTTGTCGCCGCCACGATTACGTTGTGCAGCCAGTGTTTTGTAGTTGACCAGCGCTGGCCTGCCTTCAAACCCGGCGTTGAACTCTGCGTCCATCCAGTAACGCCCCGGTGCAATCGGGCCGGACAGGTGCTGCAGTGCAGCCAGGTCCTGGTGATGGAGTTGGCGGCCATTGATAAATACCCGGGTGGTGCCGCAGGAGGCGTCTTTTTTCAGTGTACCACCCAGCTCGAGGCCGGCAATGCCGATGCCCATGGCCGGGCCACATTTCATGCCCCAGGCGCCGGTCTTGCTGTCATACCAGTAATTACCGGGGTAGACCTGGCCGCCAAACAGCGAGGCCAGCTTTATGATTTCTTCAGTGTTCAGATTCTTGTCATTGATAATAATTTCGTCGATGCTGCCTGCCCGGGTCTCAAAACCAGTCGTGGCAGATAGCAGGCCGATAATGGCAGTGAGAAAGGCCTTGTTGAGTTGTTTCATGGATATCCCCCGTCTTCTATCAATCTACAATGAACCAGATTATTTAGCATGTCAAAATCGTTCAGCTGTCGAGCCATTCCAGTAAATAATAAATATACTGGCCTTCAGACGATTTTGACGGGCCACTGACACGCGCGGCGTATTTGTTATTGTCCGGGTCGGCGTCGTCCAGTGCATCGGCAGCGCAGGGTTTAATTTCGACACAGCCTGCAGGAAAGCGGTTGCGACTACGGCGCGGCACATACACCACGGCAAACGCGATGCCGGATGCTGTGCCTTCAGGATCGGGTGGAACCAGGCCGCGCATCGCCAGTTACGTCCGGCTAGTGCCGGTTCATCCTGTCGGCGTAGGTCATGCCCAGTGCGGAGACCACAAACGTCATATGAATAATCACGTACCACATCAATTTATCGTTATCGACATTCTGTGCGTTCATGAATATTTTGAGCAGGTGGATCGACGAGATCGCCACGATCGAAGCGGCGACTTTCTGCTTGAGCGAACCGGAATCGAGCTTGCCGAGCCATGAGAGTTTTTCCTTGCCTTCTTCAATATCAATCGCGGAGACAAAATTTTCATAGCCACTGAGCATGACCATCACCAGCAGGCCGCCCACCAGTGACAGGTCGACCAGGCTGAGAATCAGCAGCACCATGTCGGCTTCGGTGGCCTGAAGTATTATCGGCAGCGTGTGCAGGACTTCCTGGAAGAACTTGATGCCCAGCATCAACAGGCCAAGACTGAGGCCGAGGTAGAGCGGTGCAAGCAGCCAGCGGCTGGCGTACAGCATGTTTTCAATGGTGCGTTCAATCATGAGACGTGTATATCAATAGTAAGAAGTACGAATGCGCTATGTTAACCGAATTTATGCGCTGAGTTTACTCATTCAATAACGGGATAATAAGTGCTTCGAGGTGGTCGGCACGGCCAAACGATACATCGCGCAGCATGCCCTTGTGGTCGATAACAATGGAGGACGGTGTGCCCTGCAGGCCGTAGCGTTCAAAGGTGTGTGCGTGATGGCTTTTGCTGTGCAGGTAATCACTGGCGCGTGTCCAGATCAGTTGCTGGCGGTCAGCGGGCAGGTCTGCATAGTCCGCTAGCTGGCTGTGAATAAAACGCT
>CAWKAL010000054.1:0-41704 GCA_963847575.1 uncultured Gammaproteobacteria bacterium | reverse complement strand
GAAGTGAACGAAATGCCGAAGTGGTTAATTCATAATATAGACAGTCTTCAAGCACGCTGACACGCGGATCGACAACAGCGCCGTTGTACAGCAGTTCGGGCACAAGATAATCACCACTGCTGAGTCGATCAATCAGCGAACCCTGGCCATCGCGTACCTCGATACTACCCGAGCGCACAATCAACATGCCAATGCCAGGCGAATCTGCGCCGCCTTCACTGGCCTTGCCTGGTTTTAACTCACTGCCCGACTTGCTGAAGGCGACAAGGATATTGGCACTTGCAAACTCAAGCTGGCTTTCAGACAACTGATCGAACGGCGGGTGCTGCGCCAGAAAGCTTTGCACATCGCCTGCTTCACTGACCATTTTCACACTCCAGTGATGGCAAAATATTTAGTGGCTCAAAGCTAATTGTATGGAATTTTTTAATTCGAAAAATTTTCACGCGTGAACGCGGTTTCGTAATCAACAAAAATTGCCGTGGTCTCAGCGTAATACAATGCGCCCGACAGTTCTACAACCAGGCGCAATAAACTTTGCTCGGGGTCTTGTAGCCGGATTATCGCGCTGAAGGCCGCGTCGTGCTGATCAGGACTTTGCATCGGGACCGGCGGGGAGTCTGCATCTCCATACACCACAGAGAGCAGTGCATTTTTCAGCGCAAACTCTGAATCCAGGCTCAGCTCAATATCTGAATCAGCGATATGTCGCGCACGCAGTGTCATTTCGACATCGCCATTCCTGAGTGTGCACAATCCACTCTGGTAACGACAGTTCGACATCGCGGCCAGCCGGTAGCTCTCACCCGGTTGAGCTGCATGGGGTTCTTCTGACACCGCGTAGTCAACCGCGAAATACGCAAGAATCGCCAGCAACGGCGCAACAAACATGGCGAGGATTAGATGTTTATTCTTTAGAATTTGCATACCATAAACCTCAAAACCGGGCATCTCACGATGCCCGGTCCAGGTGAATATTCAACGCCTGAAGACGATATTGTCAAAACACGCGCACATCATACATACGCGCGTGCATTGAACAGCCGTTAGTGAGCAGACACGCTCGCTGCACCCGCCGGCACACGTATATCTTCCACCAGGTGTTGAATGTGTTCGGGCGGTGGTTGCGTCAACATTGATACCACGTATGCGATGACGAAATTGACACCTGCGCCTACAGCACCAAACGCATTCGGTTCAATCCCAAAGAACCAGTTGGGCGACATGTCGCCCATGTATGACGTACTGGCTATGAACATAATGCCCTTGTGCTGGAACACATACAATAGCGTGATCGTCAGACCGGCTATCATCCCGGCGATAGCGCCTTCGCGGTTAATGCGTTTACTGAATATACCCATCATCAATGCCGGGAAGATCGATGAAGCCGCCAGGCCGAACGCCAGCGCGACCGTCCCCGCCGCGAAATCAGGCGGATTAAATCCCAGGTAGCCAGCCAGTCCGATGGCGCCGGCCATGGCGATGCGACTGGCGAGCAGTTCCTGTTTCTCGGTAATTTCAGGTTTGAACACGCCTTTGAGCAAGTCATGTGAAATCGCCGAGGCTATTGCGAGCAACAAACCCGCGGCAGTCGACAATGCTGCAGCGAGGCCGCCCGCGGCCACCAGTGCGATTACCCAGTTGGGCAGGCGCGCGATTTCCGGATTAGCCAGTACCATAATGTCACGGTCGACCTTGACCATTTCATTGGCAGACTTGTCAGCATTATAAGTAATACGGCCATCACCATTCTTGTCTTCAAACTGCAGCAGTCCGGTTTTTTCCCAGTTCTTGAACCAGCTCGGACGTTCGTCATACACCAGGTTCTGCCCGCCCTCGGGATGAATGGTTTCATGCAGGTTCAACCGCGCCATAGCGGCCACTGCAGGTGCCGTGGTGTACAGAATAGTAATAAAAATTAACGCCCAGCCCGCAGAAATACGCGCATCACTCACCTTGGTGACGGTGAAGAAACGAATAATCACGTGGGGCAACCCCGCGGTACCAATCATTAATGACAGGGTATACACAAAGGTATTCAGGGTACTTAACCTGGCACTGGTGGTGTACTCGGCAAAGCCCAGCTCCGTCACCACCTGGTCGAGGCGGTCCAGCAGGTAGGTTTCTGTCCCGGTCAGCATACTGCCCAGGCCCAGCTGCGGTATCGGGTTACCTGTCAGGTTTAACGAAATAAATATCGCGGGTATGGTGTAGGCAAAAATCAACACGCAGTATTGTGCGATCTGGGTATAGGTAATGCCCTTCATACCACCGACCACGGCGTAAATGAATACGATACCCATGCCTATCGACAGGCCCATTTCATAGCTGACTTCAAGAAAACGTGAGAACGCAACACCGATGCCCTTCATCTGCCCGATAACATAGGTGACCGATGCCACGATCAGGCAGACCACGGCAACAATACGCGCGGCTTTCGAGTAGTAACGATCACCGATAAATTCCGGCACGGTGAACTTGCCGTATTTACGCAGGTAGGGCGCGAGTAACATAGCCAGCAACACATAACCGCCGGTCCAGCCCATGAGGAATACCGAACCACCGTAACCGAAGAACGCAATCAGGCCGGCCATGGAAATAAATGATGCTGCAGACATCCAGTCAGCCGCGGTTGCCATGCCATTGGCGATCGGGTGAATACCGCCACCCGCGATATAAAATTCACTGGTGGTGCTGGCGCGCGCCCAGAAGGCAATGCCAATGTAAATCGCAAACGTGATGCCGACAACAATAAATGTAAGTGTTTGAAGTTCCATGATCCCCGCCCCTATTCGTGTAGATCGAATTTACGATCGAGTACGGCCATGCGACGCGCGTAAATAAAAATGATCGCAACGAAACCGTACATGGAACCCTGCTGCGCAAACCAGAATCCCAGCTTGTACCCGCCCAGGCGTATCACGTTGAGTTCCTCGACAAACACAATGCCGCAGAGATACGAAATCGTAAACCAGACGCTGAGTAATATCAGCATCAGCCTCAAGTTGGCTTTCCAGTATGCATTTCGTTGTTCTTGATTAAATTCAGCCATGCTCCCCCTCCGAAATTTTTCGATGCAAAAATGTAACAGGCGCACCCTGCAAGCACGTCGCGACTTTAGTCTAGAGGTAGACTAAGGTCGTAGATGATTAGAATGACCGCGGCACAAAGGATGAAGCCGGCAGATGTTTTCAGGCGCAAAGTACCTTAAAGTAGCCGAAACCATGGGAGAGGCAGTTTGTCACCCGTCACACTAATCATCAGCATTGTTGCTTACCTGGCGCTGCTGTTCTGGATTGCACGCATTGGTGACCGCCGCCGTTTCAGCATGACCGGCTGGGCACGGCACCCGCTGGTATATACGCTGGCGCTCGGCGTGTATTGCACCTCGTGGACGTTTTATGGACTGGTCGGCACCGCGGCCTCGCGCGGCTGGTACTACCTGCCGATCCTGCTGGGGCCGGTGCTGCTTTTCACGCTTGGCTTCCCCCTGCTGCAACGCATCGCCAGCGTCTGCCGCCAGGAAAACATACATTCCATCGCCGATTTCATTGCCTCGCGCTATGGCAAACGCCAGTCCGTGGCCGCGGTGGTCACGCTGATTATGCTGGCGGCTACAGTGCCGTATATTGCACTGCAACTTAAAGCTGTCAGCGATACCATTCTGTATAGCGTTGACAGTTCAGCCTTCGCCAGCCAGGACGTGACTATGCTGGTGACGGCAGCAATGGTGTTGTTCACCTTGATTTTTGGTGCAAACCGGCTCGATGTGTCCAGCTATCATTCAGGCATCATGGCGGCGATTGCATTCGAGTCACTGGTCAAGCTCATTGCACTGATTGCGATTGCGATATTTGCGCTCGGGCTTTCTCACGGATTTGATCCGGCTGAAACCAGCAATCATGCAAACAGGGTATTCCAGCAAACCACCTTAACGCCCTCGTTCTGGGTGCTCACACTGATTTCAGCCGCGTCCATTATCTGTCTGCCGCGCATGTTTCATGTCACCTTTGTGGAATGCATCAGTGAACAGCATCTGAAATTTGCGCGCCACGGATTCAGCCTCTACCTGGTATTGATTGCCACCGCGATATTTGTCATCGCCTGGGTAGGCAACCAGGTGCTCGCCGGCACCGATGTGCCAAGTGACAGTTACGTGCTCGCCCTACCGCTGGGTAACGATAATAAAGCGCTTGCGCTGCTCGCTTTTATCGGCGGGTTTTCCGCGGCCACCGCGATGATTATTGTTGCCTCGGTCACCCTGAGCCAGATGCTGAGCAATGATGTGATACTGCCCTTGCTCATCAGGAAACATAAACCCCACAATGCTGTACCGGATTACTCGCGCGCGCTGATCCTGACCCGGCGCCTGACGGTTATTGCAGTAGCGGTGATGGCCTGGTTTTACCAGCACAGCCTTGCGGAAAACGTGGCACTCACCGAAATCGGTTTGATTGCATTTGCACTTGCTGTCCAGCTTGCACCTGCAATCGTGTTCGGACTTTACTGGCCGCGCGGAAACGCCTGGGGGCTTTTTGCGGGCCTCAGCTGCGGTACCCTGCTGTGGTTTATCACGCTGATGATACCCATGCTGAGTAATGCCGGCTTTATTGATCCACAACTGATGTTACACGGCGTGTTTGGTATCGAGTCACTCAGGCCGCAGAATATATTCGGCCTGGGTTTTAGCGACGCTTATACGCGCGGTGTTGTCGTCAGTCTTGTCGCCAATATCGCCGTGTTTTATTTTGTTTCCGTGCTGGACAAAACCCGGCTCGCTGACCGCATCCAGGCCGTCGCTTTTGTCAATCGCGAGCGCGCAAGACAACTTGACGGCACCCAGGGATTACAAATAAAGAAAACCGACCTGACCGCCATGCTGACCCAGTTCCTGGGTGAGTCCGCGACCAGCCGCCTGCTGGCAAACGAACAACGCCCTGAACTGGTGCTGGTAAGCCCGGCCCTGCTGGATACTGCAGAACAGGCGCTCGCCGGTGTTGTCGGTGTTGCGTCTGCACGCGCCATGCTGACCAGCCTGAGCAGTGGCGAAAGCCTGGGTGTCGAAGATGTGGTCAATATTTTTGAAGAAACCACGCGCACCCTGCAGTTTAACCAGGACATGCTATTTGCATCGTTCGAAAGTATTTCGTCTGCAATCAGCGTAGTCAACGCCGATTTAAATATCGTGGCGTGGAACCGGCGTTATGAGCAAATGTTTAATTACCCCAAAGGCATGTTGTCAGTGGGTCGCCCGGTGGCAGACCTGGTGCGTTTCAATGCCGAACGCGGCATGCTGGGTGCCGGCTCGGTGGAAGAACATGTTCAAAACCGCCTCAGTCACCTGGTTGCCGGCAAAGCCTATCGCGTGGTGCGAAAACACAACCAGGGCATGATCGAGATCAAGGGACGGCCTTTGCCGAACGGCGGATATGTCACTACCTATGACGACATCAGCGAATTCATTAATACACAGAATGAACTCGAAAAAGCCAATCTCAATCTCGAAGAACGTGTGCGTGAACGCACCCGTGAAATTGAAACCATCAACCAGTCATTGCGCGAAGAAGTGCGCAAGCGTGGTGACACCGAGGCCGAATTAATCAAGGCGAAATCTATTGCAGAAAAAGCCAATGCCAGTAAAACCCAGTTCCTCGCACTCGCCAGCCACGATATTTTGCAGCCATTGAACGCGGCCAATTTGTATGCCAGCGCATTACTGGAAAAACCCAGCGATGATGCCGAGCTCACCGCAAGCCTGCATCATCTGCAAAGCGCAATCCGCTCCGCCGAACTGATTATTTCCAACCTGCTGGAAATTGCGCGCCTCGACACCGGCTCGCTGACGCCAGCGCATAGTCGCTTTGCGCTCCACGATATACTCGAACCACTGGCCATCGATTTCTGGGTGCAGACCAATAGTGATGTCAGCTTTCACTGGCAGGATACAAGACTCTGGACCGAATCAGATCCAAAATATTTGCGGCGTATATTGCAGAACTTCCTGTCAAATGCAGTGAAATACACCACCACCGGAAAGATTTTGCTGGGCTGCCGCCGCCGCGGCAGGCAAATCGAAATTTGCGTGTATGACACCGGGCCAGGTATTTCTGAGGCACACCAGCAACGCATTTTTGAAGATTTTTATCGCGTCGGCAACCTGACAAATGTCGAAGGCGCGGGACTGGGGCTCAGTGTCGCCTGGCGGTTCTCACGCCTGCTGGGACATAAAATTCATGTTCACTCAAAAGACGGACGTGGCAGTCTTTTCTCTGTGTGTGTGCCGATGTGTGAAGCCGGCACACGGCAACAGAAGGAGACGCATGCCACTGGCATCAGCACCGGGCTGGAAGCATTAACTATTTTTTACGTCGATGATGACGAACATAATATTCACGCACTCGGCACACTAATGGATAACTGGGGCTGCAAGCTTGCGAGTGCGTTTAGTTTCGAAGCCGCGGTGGCATACGCGCAAACGCATCCGGCGCCCGACGTTATCCTGATGGACTATCAGCTTGGCCCCAACAGCAACGGCATACAGCTCGCGCAGGCCCTGCGTAAGCAATGGGGAGAGATTCCAGTTTGCGTGGTGTCTGCAGCACCGGACGAGGAGCTGTCGACCCTGATAGCGGGACACGGCTACGACTTTCTGCGTAAGCCGGTTAAGCCGGGAAAATTACGCGCATTACTCGACAGGTATTTACAAAAAAAGAATGGTTGAGATATTCCTGCCGCGAACTTTCATTTCATCGCGAATACTTCATAGCGAATTGTTAATCAAGCTCACGCCATCGGACTATCCTGTAATGACATCTTGCTGAGCATAATAACTGCCTGGGTACGGTTGGTAGTACCGAGCTTGCGAAAAATTGCAGTAATATGCGCCTTGATAGTCGCTTCAGTGACACCCAGCTCATAACCGATTTGCTTGTTTAACCAGCCTTCGCGAAGAAAACACAGCACACGGTATTGCTGCGGTGTGAGTGTGGCAATTTTTGCAGCAAGGTCTTTTTCTTCAGTACTGACCGGTGTCAGGTTGTTGCGATAATCGTCCGGCACCCAGAGGTTGCCTTCGAGCAGGCTGTGTATTGCCTGCTGTATGATTTGCGGTGAACACGACTTGGGAATATAGCCACAGGCCCCGTGCCCCATGGCGCGACTGATGGTACTCGACTCTTCGCTTGCGGAGATAATGGCAACGGGAATGCCGGGGAATTTTTCACGCACTGTAATCAGGCCAAACAGGTCCTGGCTGCCCGGCATATGTAAATCCAGCAGCAGCAGGTCAGTTTCAGCATTTTTTTCCAGATCACGAATCGTACTGTCGAGGTCCACCGACTGCGAAACAATCGAGTCAGGATAATGCCGCTTGATAACTTCCAGAAGCGCATTTCTGAACAGCGGGTGATCATCCGCAACATGGAAGTGATACATAAGGAATTCCCCCGGTGCAGAGTGCATCATAACTTAAACGCTTGTGGTTTTCGATGTCTGCCCGTTCGAACCGGCAACACGCGCCTGCCGGGCGCAAAAGTGTTCAATACCCATAGCAGCGGCACTTTCCACAGCTACAACGTGATTGCAACAAATCAGTTGATTATAATTATTGAATACCGGGTATAGCGAAGCACTGCAAAAAACCGGGCCACTCATGTTGAATCCATCAATCAAATAGTCTGATTCAGCATAGTTGACGCAGCTGCGAGGCAAAACAATTAGACCATCGTCTGCTCTACGACTTTAGTAGAACTTAGACCATCATCTAATGGTACTGAAAACCAGCAGCGACGAATCTTGATGAATAACAAACATGAGGAGAGCTGCTAAATGACATCCAATAATAAAATACTGTTTACTGGAGGACTGACAGTCGGAGTACTGCTGACTGCTGTGTCGGCACATGCGGCAACCATTGGCACTGTTGGTAACACCACGTTCAAGATCGGCGGCTTTGTAAAACTTGACGCCATGGCCAGCAGCTATAGCGATGGCACATTGCCCTCAGGCAACATTGGACGCGACTTTTACCTGCCTTCACTGACCCCTGTCGGCGGCACTGAAGAAAACACCACGATTGATATGCATGCGCGCCAGACAAGGTTCAATCTTGGTACTGACAGCAAGGTCGATGGCCACACACTGAAAACATTTATCGAACTCGACTTTCTCGCCACACCCAATGGTGACGAACGCATTACTAACTCGTACTCACCACGTATGCGCCACGCCTACCTGAGTTATGACAACTGGTTGTTCGGGCAGACATGGTCTACTTTCCAGAACGTGGGCGCCCTGCCCGAAACCGCTGACTTCATCGGTAATACAGACTTCGGTATTTTCGTGCGCCAGGCGCAGGTACGTTATACCAGCGGCAACTGGCAGTTTTCAGCTGAGAATCCTGAAACCACGGTAACCCCCAATGGCGGCGGCACACGTATTACCGCGGATGACAATGAACTGCCGGACTTTGTCGTGCGCTATAACCACAAGCAGGACAACCTGTCGCTGGTGGTCGCCGCACTGGCACGCCAGTTGACCTATAACGACGGTGCGGGTATCGATGACTCGATTGCATCGTACGGCCTGAGTGTTTCCGGCAAATTAATGCTGGGCAAGGACGATGTGCGTTTCGGCGTCAACACCGGCAGCGGCATGGGCCGCTACATTGCGCTCAATGTTGCCAATGGCGCGGTACTGGATGCGAATGGAAAACTTGAAGCCATCGACTCGACTGCATTTTATGTCGGCTATCGCCATTTCTGGAACGATGAATGGCGCAGCAACATCAACTACTCAGCAATCGCTATCGATAATGACACCACGCTGACCGGTACAGGCGCAACCGAAAGCACCAACAGTGTCCGCGTCAACCTGTTCTACAGCCCGGTGCCCGGGCTGAGCTTTGGTGGCGAACTGGCACATGCAACGCGTGAACTCGAAAACGGCGCTGACGGCAACATGGACCGGTTGCAGTTCACTGCAAAACTGAGTTTCTAACAACGAATGCAAAACACAATTTCACTGGTGATGAGACTGACAGGGTAACAACATGGTCAGTTGCAGGAGTGCCGCCAGGCAAGGCTGCCTCCTTCTTTTTTATGCTAGATAACAAAGCCCCGCGTGCGGGGCTTTGTTATGTTTACCAACTGTGCTTGTTACCACTTATTTTTTACCACCAAATATCGAACCGAGCACACCGCGCAAAATCTGCCGACCGAGCTGGCTGCCAATACTGCGTGCCGCACTTTTTACCATCGCTTCCATCGGCGACTGCCGGGTGCTGCGACGCGCAGACGCTTTTTCTTCCTTCTGCGCCTGCTTTTCTTTAGTGGCTTCAGCCTCGGCTTTGGCCTGTGCGGCAGCCATTTCTTCGGCTTTTTTCTTCAGCATTTCGTAGGCCGATTCGCGGTCCACGACTTCGTCATAACGCCCCTTGTAAGGCGAGCGTGCTAACTGTTCTTTACGTTCATCATCGGTAAGCGGACCGATGCGTGATTCCGGCGGACAGATCAATACCTGCTGCACCATGGTCGGTTTGCCTTTTTCATCCAGCACTGACACCAGCGCTTCACCCAGGCCCAGCTCGGTAATCACCGTGGCGGTATCGAGTTCGGGGTTTTGCCTGAAAGTTTGCGCCGCGGTTCTGACTGCCTTCTGGTCCTTGGGGGTGAACGCGCGCAGCGCATGCTGAATGCGCATGCCGAGCTGGCCGAGCACATCTTCCGGCACATCGAGCGGGCTCTGGGTAACGAAATACACCCCGACACCTTTTGAGCGTATCAGCCGCACCACCTGTTCGATCTTGTCGATCAGTGCACCCGGTGCATCGTCGAACAACAAATGCGCTTCATCAAAAAACATGACGAACTTCGGCCGGTCGGCATCGCCCACCTCGGGCAGGTTTTCAAACAGCTCGGCCAGCAACCAGAGCAAAAACGTGGCGTACAAACGCGGAGAGGTCTGCACCAGTTTGGTCGCATCCATCACGTTGATGACGCCGTTCCCGGAAAAATCCGTACGCATCAGGTCTTCGAGTTTGACTGCCGGCTCGTTGAAAAAGAATTCCGCACCCTGTTCTTCCAGTACCAGTAAATCGCGCTGGATGGCGCCGATGCTGGCAGATGAAATATTGCCATAATCGGTTTTTAATTCAGAAGCGTTTTCCGCCATCCATGACAACATCGAGCGCAGGTCTTTAAAATCCAGTAACAACATGCCGTTGTCGTCGGCAAATTTGAAACACGCATACAGCACACCGGTCTGGGTGTCATTCAAATCCAGCAGGTTCGATAACAGCAGCGGCCCCATTTCTGAAATGGTGGTGCGCAAGGGATGCCCCTGCTTGCCGAACAGGTCCCAGAACACCACCGGTGAAGCCCGTAACTGGAAATTTTCCACCGGAATTTTCTGCACCCGCTCATCAATTTTCGGATGCGGTTTACCGGGTTGTGCGAGACCGGAGAGGTCGCCCTTGATGTCAGCGAGAAACACCGGCACACCCATGCGCGAAAAGTTTTCTGCCAGGATCTGCAAGGTCACCGTTTTACCAGTACCGGTCGCACCCGCAATCAAACCATGACGGTTTGCCATGCGCGCTGTCATGCGCAGTGGCGTGCCTGAATAGCCACCAATTAATAATTGTGGCGCTTCACTCTTTGCATCACTCATGCGCAATTCTCCAGGAATTATTACCGCGATTAATCAAGTACGTGTGACACCAGGCCATCAGCCAGTTTCGGCTCGAACCAGGTCGACTTTGGCGGCATCACTTCATTCGCATCAGCCACGGCCATCAAGGCTTCCATGCTGGTGGGGAAAAGCGAAAACGCGATGGCCATATCACCACTGTTAACGCGTTTTTCAAGTTCTTTCAGGCCACGTATGCCACCGACAAAATCAATCCGGTTGTCGGTGCGCGGATCCGAGATCCCCAGCAACGGTTCGATCAGGTTATCCGCCAGCAACGATACGTCGAGACGCTTCACCGGGTCAGCCGGAATTAAATCAGGATTGATGTTCAGACGGTACCACTGGCCATCGACATACATACCAAACTCGGCTTCATGCTTTGGCGATACTGCAGCGTTTTCGGGTTTGATACTGAATGATTTTTCAATTTTGGCGAGCAGTGCTTCCTTGCTCAGACCGTTGAGATCAATAATCACGCGGTTGTAATCCAGTATTTTCATTTGCGTGTGCGGGTAAATCACCGACAGGAAAAAATCACTGTTGGTGTTGCCCTTGCTGCCGCGGGCTTTTGCAACGCGCGATGCCGATGCCGAACGGTGATGGCCGTCGGCAATATAAATCGCCTTCATGGCATCGAAGCCGGCGCTGATGTTCGCAATCGTGGCGTCATCATCGATCACCCAGAAGGTATGCTGCACACCGTCATCCGCAGTCACATCGACGACCGGTTCGGTAGTAGCGACGCTGGCGAGGATCGCATCCATCTCGGCCTGGGACTGATAGGCCAGCAACACCGGGCCGGTCTGTGCATTCAACGCCTCGATCTGGCGCACGCGGTCATCTTCTTTCGCCGGGCGGGTGTATTCGTGTTTGCGTATGCGGTTGCTGTCGTAATCGGCCACCGAGGCCGCGGCCACCAGGCCGATTTGCGAATGCCCGTTCATGATCAGGCGATAGGCGTAATAACAGTCCTTGTCGTCGCGTTTCAATATGCCTTCATCCAGCATTTTCTGCAGGTTCTCAGCCGACTTCGCGTACACCGCGGGATCGTAAGGGTCGGTATTTTCGGGCAGATCGATTTCTGCCTTGGATATATGCAAAAAGCTCCACGGCCTGCCGCTGGCACGCTCGCGCGCCTCGGCAGAATTGAGCACATCGTAGGGCGGCGCGACGACTTCAGCGGCGCGTTCGGGTACAGGGCGCAGGCCGGCAAAGGGACGAATCAGGGGCATGTGTAATTTCGACTTAAATTAAGAAAGCGCGAATTATACCGCGTCTGGCGGGTAATTCGAATTTTCACAGATTAAAGGCTTGCCACAGAGATCCAGCACGAGATCACAGAGATCACAGAGTAAAAACCATAAAAGCGGAAGTCCGCGAATAAACGCGAATAAAATCTTTTCAGGTTTTACGCCGCAGGCGCAGACAAGAACATTCGCGTTTATTTGCGTTCATTTGCGGATAAAGCTTTATTGTTTTACATCTCAGTGTTCTCTGTGACCTCTGTGGCAAATATTCTTTCAACCCAGCATCGGCAACAGGCGTCTGCGCAGTGGCTTGACTGCCAGTACCAGCAGCAATACTGCACTGCCGATGCTTAGCCAGTGAGGCAACATGGTATGCGCATCGCCGAGTGCGGCCTGGATGTGCCAGCCCCGGGTTGCCAGCAGCCATTCGAGCAACAGGCCCATGGCCAGGCTGACACTGGCAATGCCGGCAAAGTACACCGCGGTGACCCGCGCACCCAGCTCCTTGGTGACCAGGGCAAAACTGGCGATATTGGTGGCCGGCCCGACCAGCAGAAAAATCAGCACCGCGCCGGGTGACACCCCTGCCAGCAGCAGGCCGGCGGCGACCGGGGTTGAAGCCACGGCACATATATAGAGCGGTATCCCCACCACCAGCATCATCAGCATCGCGGGCAGGCCCGTGCCCCATTGCGCCATCGCGTTCGGCGTGATGAAAGTGAGCATGATGCCTGCGAGCACGATGCCGATTGCCAGCCATAGCGAAATATCATCCAGCAGTTCCGTGCCGGCATAGCGTACTGCCGCCATGGTTTTTGATGGCGTTACTGAGGCGACATCGCGCGTGGTATCACTGGCACAGCAGGCAGTCTCGACTTTGGGCTCTGTCGCGCAACAGGCTCCCACGCTGGTGTTGACCGGTGCTGGCGTACTGGCGCAGCAGGCCGGTGCCGCGTCGGCGCCAGGCGCTGTGGCAACTGCAGTTTTCGGGTCATCGACAAAGGCCACCAGCATGCCGGTCACCATGGCAGACATCAGCGCGGCAATCGGGCGGTAAATCGCCATCACCGGCCCCATCAGGGCATAGGTCACCGCGACTGAGTCAATGCTGGTTTCTGGTGTTGATATCAGAAAGGCAACAGTCGCTTCTTTCGAGGCACCGGCGCGGCGCAAGCCAATCGCGGCCGGCAGCACACCGCAGGAGCACAACGGCAGCGGCGCACCGAACAGCGCAGCACGTGTGACCGCGGCAATACCGTGGCCACCCACCCAGCGCTTCATGGCATCGTGCGGTATCCAGGCCTTGATCACCCCGGCCGCGAGCAGCCCGGTGAGCAACCAGAAAGCGGTATCGAGCAACACTGCCCAGATATTGTGGAGCAAATCGATCAGCATATGAACATTGTACCTGCAATCACGCTGCACCGGACGCTGAACACGGCGGGCCTCAGCGCTCGCGTTTGCGGGTCATGTACCGCGCCAGCCGCCAAACAAACCCCTGTTTTTACTGGCACATTCAAACCGGTGGCAGTGCTAAAATCAGCGCCCATGAATACTGCGCGCCCAAAAACCGAACTGCTGAGCCCCGCCGGCACCATCAAGAACATGCGCTATGCATTTGCCTATGGCGCCGATGCGGTCTACGCCGGCCAGCCACGCTACAGCCTGCGCGTGCGCAATAACGATTTCAAGGACAAGAATCTCGAGATCGGCATTAACGAAGCGCACCGGCTCGGTAAAAAGTTTTTCCTGACTTCAAACCTGATGCCGCACAACAGCAAGGTGCAAAGCCTACATCGACGACCTCGCACCGGTGATCGAGCATGGGCCCGGATGCGCTGATCATGGCCGACCCCGGCCTGATCATGATGGTGAAAGACAAGTGGCCGGAGATGCCGATCCATCTCTCGGTGCAGGCCAACACGGTCAATTATGCCACGGTGAAATTCTGGCAGCGCCAGGGCGTCGAACGCATTATTCTGTCGCGCGAACTGTCGCTGGATGAAGTCGACGAAATCCGCCAGGAATGCCCGGACATCGAACTCGAAGTGTTCGTGCACGGCGCCCTGTGTATCGCCTACTCCGGTCGCTGCTTGCTATCGGGTTATTTCAATCACCGCGACCCCAACCAGGGCACCTGCACCAACTCCTGCCGCTGGGATTACAAAACCGTCGAAGCCGAAGAAACTGCCGAAGGTGTGTACAAACCGACAAATATTGTTGCCGGTGAACAGATCAATGTCGCCGCGCCCGCAAACATTCAAACCAGCACATCCGAAATGGGCAACGGCGCGCGCCATCCACTGGCCGACAAGGTCTACATGCTGGAAGAAAAAAACCGTCCCGGTGAACACACCACCATCACCGAAGACGAACACGGCACCTACATCATGAATTCGAAAGACCTGCGCGCGATCGAGCACGTGGGCAAACTGGTCGAAATCGGTGTCGACTGTCTGAAAATCGAAGGCCGCACCAAGTCACATTATTATGTCGCGCGCACCACGCAGAGCTATCGCCGGCGATTGATGCCGCCGAACGCGGCGAAGCCTTTAATCCCGCATTGCTCGGCGATCTGGAAAACCTCGCCAACCGCGGTTACACCGATGGCTTTTTTGAACGCCACCACACCCACGATTACCAGAACTACGTCGACAGCCATTCGAAAAGCCGGCAGCAGTCGTTTGTCGGTGAAATCCTGTCCTACGATAAAGCCTCCGGTATCGCCGAAATCGATGTCAAAAACAAGTTCAGCGTCGGCGACAAACTGGAACTGGTCACGCCCAGCGGCAACCAGGACATCCTGGTCGAAACCATGGAAGACAAGTATGGCAAGGCAATTGAATCCGCACTCGGCAGTGGCTATTTTGTCAAACTGCGTCTGCCAGAATCCGCCACCGAGCAAAGCCTGCTGGCGAGATACATATAGCGCTGAACCTGCTTACGCCCCTTCTACATTCCAACAAACGCTAGAACCGGAACAGGTAATTCAGATTTATTATCATACCGCTGTAGTCATTATCACCATAAGCACTGGCATTGTAGAAAATAACTGAAGCGTCAACACCCTGCTGCGAATCTATTACGTAATTATCACCCAGCCTGATCACGGTAGTTTTAGCCGATAGCCTGTAAGCAAATCGATTAGGCGTTAAATCCAGAAATGCATCATCGCGCACAATTGCACTGGCATTCTGAATAATTTTTGTGGTCGGTACTGTCGTCGCCGCGATATCGCCATCAAGCCGGCTCAGTGTCAGGTACAGCCTGTTACTGGCGTTCAGTTTGTATTCTGCATCGACATACAGGGTTTTGTTGTCCGCCTCGAAGACCACGTGGTCAGCATCAATGGTTTCCTTATTATAGCCGGCGCGTAATTTGATCAAATCAGTCAGGCGCTTGCTAAATCCCAGTCCGTACTGGAGCGCCGAACCCTCACGTTGATCACTGTCGTACATGCGCAGCTCGTACCCCAGCTGCACAAAATATTTCATTGCTGTATACCCGGGATTTGGCCGAATGTAATAACTGCCGTTTACGCCAAGTCGCGTATTGCTCAGTTTGGTGAAATCCATGTACTGGTTTAGCGCCAGCGAAGCGCCCACAGAAAAATAACTGATTTCATTCAACGGCAGGCGCATCGTGGTGGCTGCATCTACATTTAGAATGTTGTCTTTTTCGATATCACGATCAAGTTCGGCGCGTGTGATATTGTCATCGATAGTCAGGCCCGCAGAAATATCTGACTGAAGAGGTGCAGCCACAAGCCATGCGCTCCAGGCCAGTAGCAACAAGCTGCTGATAATTTTCATCATTGCAGTTCCATTGTTGATAATTTCTTTGTATTCTGTGACAAACAACACCGGCTGGCAACAGCTTTACAATGAAGGAGACAGCATGGACGAAATAAATGACCCGCGGCGTGAATTCCTCATCAAGGCGCTAACCAGTGGCCTGTTCCTGACCGGCAGCGCCGGCCTGTCGGTTCCAGCCTGGGCAATGGGGAAAATTCCACGTGAGTTACCACCGGGAAAATCCATATACAAGCTCAGTGGCGATGTAAAAGTTGACCGTCAGGCCGCGAATCTTGATACCAGCATTAACCCGAATTCAGTGATCGAAACCGGGCGCAACAGCACTATTATTTTTGCAGTTGGTAAAGATGCCTTTATTTTAAGAAGCAACAGCAAACTCGAAGTCAGCGGCGGCGGTCTGATTGTTTCCGGATTGCGCCTGGTCACGGGAAAACTGCTTTCTGTGTTTGGTCGGCGCAAACAAAATGAAAACTTGCGTCTGGGCACCACGGTCGCCACCATCGGCATACGCGGCACCGGTGTTTATCTCGAATCCGATCCAGAACAAACCTATGTCTGCACCTGCTATGGCACTGCGGATATAGCATCGACCACTGATAAACTAAGCAGTGAAACCGTGATCACCAAACATCATGATGCACCCAGAATTATCCTCGCCAGCGCGCCCGCGGGTAAAAAAATCAGGCCCGCGCCAGTGATTAATCATACCGATGAAGAACTCGAACTAATCGAATCACTGGTAGGCCGATCAGTACCGTTTGCATTAACCGGTGAATATGATTCATTGAGAAAATCAAAATACTAGCCAGACCGGTGCCCACGTCTTTCACACATTTCATCCTGCCGCTTATCGCGTTTTCACTTGCTGTCGCGGTTGCGAGCGCTATAAATGCTGCGCCTGCACTACCGCTGAAAATCAACACTGATAATATTCATATTGAGTTGTCGCCACGCACGCCCAACCAGATGGCCTCGTTTTACGAGGCTCGTGGCTTCCCTGCTGAAATGATTGAGCTACTAAAGCAACAATGTTTTATCACGATAAGAATTCACAATCAGCGCGATGATAGTGCCTGGCTTGAACTGGCCAACTGGTCCTTCAGTCACGCAGGCAAACCATTACAACGCCTGCATCGCGATGCCTGGCAACAGCGCTGGCAGGACATGAACATGCCAATGGCGAGTCGCGCCACCTTTCGCTGGACCTTGCTGCCGGAATCGCTCGATTACCTGCCCGATGAAGAAGAAGGCGGCAATATTATTCTGCCGCGCGTGGACGGCAGCATTGTGCTGCATGCTGAATTTAAAACCGGTGCAGATAAACGCGGGCCGGTGATTACCATTGATTCTCCCGAATTCAGCTGCGCCGAAAATCCGTGAATAAATTCACATACTTTTCAGTATTATTACTGCTGCTGGCAACAGCGCTTGCCGCCCATGCCGAGGTCTTGCCTGCGCCGCCCAAAGGTATACGTATTTACCAGCTGGACAGTGCGAAAAATTCTGCAGCCGATTTCAGCCTGAAGGACCTGGATGGCGAAAGCGTCACTTTATCGACGTATAAAGGCCGCTGGGTAATGCTGCATTTCTGGGCGAGCTGGTGCGGCCCCTGCCGTCTCGAGATGCCCCAGATTCAGCAACTGGCGACAATGTTCAGCAAAGACGAACTGGCCATCATCATGGTCAACACCGCTGAAGACGAAGACACGGTATTCAGTTTTATGGCCGAAGTTGGAATTGAAACCGGCAGCCTGCTCGACCGCGATGGACGCGTGACCGAAGCCTGGAAACCTCGCGGCCTGCCGACCAGCTTCCTGATTGATCCCGCAGGCCGGGTGCAGTTTCAGGCCATCGGCGGGCGCGAGTGGTCGAAACCGGACTACACATCCTTCCTCAAACTCCTGACCAGGACTGAATAGGTTTATGAACAAACCATCTATATAAGTATTTTAATGTTTACTTATATGTGATCTAATAGCGGCCTGTTAACAGCGGGTTCGCCAGCATGACGTTTCACCAGTTCGAAGACCTTTCCCTCAACCTCGGCATCGGCGGCCTGGTGCTTTACATGATGTTTATTATGTACAAACTCGGCAAGGAATCAGGCGCCGGCGGTTTCGGCATGCTGATCATCTTCATTTCGCTAGGGCTCGGCATCGTCGGCTTCGCGGTTAAATCCATTATCCAGATGCTGGTTCAGGTATAGCAAAAAATAACAGCTAACTAACCACCTGGCTGAACCCGCTTTTATCCATACACAACTGCAACTCTCACGAATTACAACACCAGCTTTATCTCAATAAGATGCTGTACGCGCCGCGCGCATGCAAAAGATGCAGCCAGTAAAAATTAGCAGTATGATGATGCCACACTATTTCATGCGTCTGATTTAATGGAGCTACGACAGGAGCTTTGTATGAAACCCATTTCAGCCAGTTTGTTCGCCGTATTCCTGACGACAACATCAGGCGCCGGCCAGCTGAATGCAGCTGACAACGAATACAGTTGCAAACAATTATTCACCAATGAGTTTTACCAGCAGGCGTTGCCGGTATGTCTTGATGAAGCGCGCAATGGCGATGCCAATGCGCAATATTTCACCGCTACCATTTACGCGGAGGGCAAAGACATCAAGCCGGATTACGTCCAGGCTGCAGAGTGGTACCAAAAATCCGCAGAACAAAACCACCCCGGTGCCCAGCTCGCACTTGCCGCCCTCAACTATACGGGCAAAGGTGTACTGGCAAACAGGCAAACTGCCATTGAGTGGTATCAACGGGCTGCAGACCAGGGTGATAAAGCCGCGTTTTACAATCTGGGACTGCTTTACGAACAGGAAGCCAATACTGAAGCAAACCGGCTAAAGGCATTGGTGAATTATTTTAATGCTGCCGAAAAAGGCTCAGCACGCGCGCAGGCACGCATTGGCATCCTGTATGCCGAAGGCGAAAGACTGCCGCTCAATTATATTGAAGCATTCAACTGGCTGAATAAAGCCGCATCTCAGAATGACGCGAGTGCCCAGGCAAAACTGGGCGAGCTGTACTTAAAAGGAATGGGAACCAGGCGCAACCCATCCCAGGGATACTTCTGGTACAGCAAGGCCGCTGAACAGGGAGATGCAGACGCACAACACGTGGTGGGTGCATTGCTGGAAACGGGAACCGGAACCCTGCGCAATGAGACCGGTGCCGCGAAATGGTACCTGGCATCTGCCAGCCAGGGAAACACCGAAAGCCAGTATGATCTCGGCAGATTGTATGCACGCGGTCTCGGCGTTGAAAAAGATATCATCAAGGCATTCGCCTGGTGGAATATCGCAGCATCACAGGGACATGCCGGCGCCAACGAGTACATGTTAATTTCTCGCCGAGACATGAGCGCAAGCCAGGCCGGCGAAGCCCAGCAATTATCAAATGAATACTATCGGCTGTACGCAAAGAAATAATACACCGCGATTAAAACGATAATGCCGGCAATTGCCGGCATTATTCTCATTCGCTACACACAACCCCGCTCAAGGTATAAAGCGATTAATTCCCTGCATCGTCGGCGACACCGCGCGTGACATTTGATGCACATCTACCATCAGGTTGTTCACTGTACCTGTCATATGCGCCACATTCGTGTTTAACGATCCCATCTGGTTATTCATCGATCCGATATGTTGCGTCATGTTGGCCGTGTTAGCTGATAGCTCAGATGTATCTCCTGTAATCACTTCCATATAGCTCGTCATCTGATGCATGTTTCCCGACATGCTGGTCATGGATCTTTCCATCACGCGGACCACCGAGAACAAATACACAATCGCAATGACTGACAGCAGGGTCACCGGTATCGACAGCCACTTGACACGCTGCAACTGGTATCGGTGTGTGCGGTCAATGCTTTTTAACCGGGTTTCAAGCAGATGCTCACGCTCCTCGATCTGCTTATGCATTTCGAGAAAGGCTTTTTGCATGTGAGTGGTGAATTCATCGGCCAGCTTGTCGTGGTCTCGATCACGCACCGTGTTGTCGCTGTAAATCTTGTCGAACACTCCTTGCAGGTTTTTCAGCAGGCCCGGCATCACACGGTCATTATCACGCCTGCCAGTGGTGCCCGTGCGCTTGTCGTTTTTGACGGTCTTTTTTGCCGGGGCTTTTTTGGGTACAGCCTTGTTAGCCGTGTCTTTTTTTGAACCCGTTTTTTTTGCAGCAGTCTTTTTCGCAGCATCTTTTGTAGCCGCATTTTTCTTCTTCACAGTTTTTTCAGCAGCGTTCTGTGCCTCGTCAACAGGCTTGTTATCGATGGTATCGTCGTCGTTGTTCTCAGTCATTGCGGCACTCTCTCAGGTCTGGCGGTGGATGGCCTGTCATTACACGCATTTGTCAGGCCCAAACCAGGGGCAGTTAATTTCGCTTAAGTATAGGAATACATGGCGATAGTGCCATGCACCCTGTCGGGCACAGGTCATGTAATGCGATGATTTTCAGGATACAGCGTGGTTTGTCAGCTGGATGCTGGTTTAGTTCCAGCGAGAACATGTCCAGATTTGTGGGTGAAATCAAACACAAAGAACTTTGCCACAGAGGGCACAGAGATCACAGGGGGAAAACAGGGATTGACCGCAAAGGCGCTAGGTCGCAAGAATTGATTCAATACGTTAGAAGCGAAACCACAGACTAAATTTGACAGGATCAAAGTTATTCGCCACACCCATGTAGCTCACCCTACGGGCCATCACAAAAAACGCGATGTTCAAAATTGATCCTGTCAATTTTAGTGAACGTGTGATTTTTACACGGCCCGAAGGGTGACGGGCAGGATGCCCGGAATAGTCTCAGAGGACACAGAGAAAGCATTAATGTTTTTTCATGCCGTCATTCCCGCGTGCTTGTGGCGGGAATGACGCTTTTGATGGCGTATATGTTTCTGAATAATAGCGTTTCTAAACTCCCGCTTACAGATTGCCGAACATGCTCAGCCACTAACATCCATCATCCTCGACCTGCTCTCCCTCAGGCGTCGCATGACGAATGCGGGTAAACATCATATGATCAATTCGATCAAACTGTTCGTCCATCGCCCTGTCCACAACTTCGATTGGCATGCCATCATAAATCATCACACGACCACCCGCCTCAGCGATCAGCAAATACTCGGGCGGTTCCAGCAGTGTCTTTTTCTGCCACTCAGTATCATCCGCAAAAGCCGAGGTTGATAGCGATAAAAACAGGGCCCACTTAACAAGATCGAGATATTTTATAGTATTCATGTGTTTTCTCCCTTTGTGTATTTCATACCGATTCCGCTGTGTACGACCACACTATAAGAAAGCGATAGCTCGTATGATGTGATGCTATTCACATCAGAGGCGTAATCGCGTACGGCATTATGCGAGACATGTGATACGGGTCGCATTGCTGCATTGCTCGATTGCGGAAAAACAATGACTTGCCACAGAGGGCACAGAGATCACAGGGGTAAAAACAGTGATTGACCGCAAAGACGCCAAGGTCGCAAAGAAAAGATTAAGGCGAAACCGCAGACAAATGAAATCAACAGTTAATTACGCGGCCCGAGGGACAATTTTGTACGCAGCTGCTTTATAGCGGCCCAAAGGGTAACGCGCAAGGATGCGCCGCATTGAACCCACATGGGAAAGCACTAAATACCTGAGTTGATTAAATCAAAACTTAAACTGTTCGTCAGTCACAAACATCCGGCGCAATGCCCGTTGGTTATTGCGCCTTACATTCTATTCATTATTCCGAGTAATTAACTATTGCCAAACAAAAAAGCCCCGCTGTTTCCAGCGGGGCTTTTTCTTAAACACTCACGGGTGTGAGCAACACTTACATCATGCCGCCCATACCGCCCATGCCACCCATATCAGGTGCACCACCAGCGTTTTCATCCTTCGGCATTTCAGCAACCATGCACTCCGTCGTGATCAACAGACCGGCAATCGATGCTGCGTTCTGCAGTGCTGAACGCGTAACCTTGGTTGGATCCAGGATACCCATTTCAACCATGTCACCGTATTCACCGTTGGCAGCGTTGTAACCGTAGTTACCTTTGCCTGCAGCGACTTTAGCCATGACGACAGAAGCTTCATCACCGGCATTGGTCACGATCTGGCGCAGCGGATCTTCCATTGCACGACGTGCGATAGCGATACCGATGTCCTGATCGTGGTTGTCACCTTTGATTTTATCAACGGCCTTGAGTGCACGAATCAGTGCAACACCACCGCCAGGTACGATGCCTTCTTCGACCGCAGCGCGAGTTGCATGCAGTGCGTCTTCAACGCGTGCTTTCTTCTCTTTCATTTCGATTTCAGTTGCAGCACCGACCTTGATTACGGCTACGCCGCCAGCCAGCTTGGCAACACGTTCCTGAAGTTTTTCACGGTCGTAATCTGAAGTGGAATCTTCGATCTGTGAACGCAGCTGCGTAACGCGGGCTTCGATGTCTTTGGATTCACCGGCGCCGTCAACAATCGTGGTGTTCTCCTTGGTAACGCTGATGCGTTTTGCAGAACCCATGTCGTCGAGCGTAGCTTTTTCCAGTGACAGGCCAACTTCTTCCGAAATCACAACACCACCGGTGAGTACTGCGATGTCCTGCAACATGGCCTTGCGGCGATCGCCGAAACCAGGTGCTTTAACCGCAGCTACTTTGACGATACCGCGCATGGTGTTGACCACCAGGGTTGCGAGTGCTTCGCCTTCAACGTCTTCTGCAATAATCAGCAGCGGACGACCGGCCTTGGCAACGCCTTCGAGTATCGGCAGCAGTTCACGAATGTTGGAGATTTTCTTGTCGAACAGCAGGATGAACGGATCTTCAAGTTCTGCGCTCATGCTTTCCTGGTTGTTAACGAAGTAAGGTGACAGGTAACCGCGGTCAAACTGCATACCTTCAACGATATCGAGTTCGTTATCCAGCGATGTGCCTTCTTCTACCGTGATCACACCTTCTTTACCGACCTTGTCCATGGCATCTGCAATGATCTCGCCAACGCTGTCGTCAGAGTTAGCAGAAATGGTGCCGACCTGTGCAATCGCCTTGCTGTCTGCGCATGGTTTTGAAATTTTTTTCAGTTCTGCAACCGCTGCAATCACGGCCTTGTCGATACCGCGTTTCAGGTCCATCGGGTTCATGCCGGCAGAAACGGATTTCATGCCTTCACGCACGATGCCCTGCGCCAGTACTGTTGCAGTGGTGGTGCCGTCACCGGCGATATCAGATGTCTGGCTGGAGACTTCTTTCACCATCTGTGCGCCCATGTTTTCGAACTTGTCTTCCAGCTCGATTTCCTTGGCGACAGATACGCCGTCTTTGGTGACGGTCGGTGCGCCGAAGGATTTATCCAGAACCACGTTACGGCCTTTCGGGCCCAGCGTGACCTTTACTGCGTTGGCGAGAATGTTGACACCATGAACCATACGGCTGCGCGCGTCATCTCCAAATCTTACATCTTTAGCTGACATGTGTAATTTACCTCTTAAATTCTTTGAAAAATTGTTTAGCGCTTACGCAGCCAGAACACCCAGGATGTCTTCTTCTTTCATGATCAGCACTTCAACACCGTCAAGCTTGATTTCGGTGCCGGAATATTTGCCGAACAGGACTTTGTCTCCCACTTTGACATCCAGCGCGCGTACATCGCCAGCTTCGGTGACTTTGCCATTGCCGACTGCAACCACTTCACCCTTCTGGGGTTTTTCAGTTGCAGAATCAGGGATCACGATACCACCGGCACTGGTGCGTTCTTCTTCTACGCGCTTAACCACTACACGGTCGTGCAACGGACGTATTTTCATTTGTTTTTCCTCTCTCTAAGAAATTAGCACTCTAATTGTGTGAGTGCTAATCATAATGACGAATGCAGCAGAGTCAAGCGCCTTGAGGGCGCGGCACCCTGCGGTGGGTGAATAGTGGGGTCTGGCGCGCTGATAACAAGGGGCTGACACGGTTTTTTGTTTACCGCGCCCGCGCTCAGCCTAGTCGTCGCGCCGGTACTCGCCTTCGATGGTGTTGCCCTTGCCTCGATCAGAACCTCGATCCGGGCCTCGATCAGGCCCACGATTCGGGCCCTGGGCTGCATCATTGCGCTGGCCTGGCTGGCCGGTTTGTTGCCAGCTCTGATCCTGAAATCTGCTATGCATCTGCACGCTGGCGCGCGCCATGATGTAGCGTATCAGCGCCCGGCGCGAGGCAGGTATCAGGCATAAAAAGCCCAGCGCGTCGGTGAGAAATCCGGGCGTGATCAGCAGCGCTCCGCCCACCGCCAGCACCAGGCCTTCCATCATTTCCATCGCCGGCATCTGGCCCTGCGCCATGTTGCGCTGGGCACGCTGCAGCGTGCTAAAACCCTGGTAACGTAACAGGTTAACGCCGATGAACGCGGTCGCCAGCACGATCAGCACCGTGGTAAGTGCGCCGATCTGGCTGCCAATCTTGATGAACAGGTAGATCTCGGTGAGCGGAATTGCGATGAATAACAGCGGCCAGAATCGTATCATATTGGTATATTCAGTAGATTGAGGTGTGATTAAGGGATGCTTAAGTCGATGTTTGCTATGCTTGATACCAGTGTATACGCCGCACCGGCCCGGGTGGAACCCGTGGCCAGGTTTGCGTCTAATATACGCCTTGGCTTTCTCCCGTTCAGGATACGTACCCGCAGATGATGACTATGAATAAAATGCTGACCACCTGCAGCCTGCTGTTTGCGATGCTGCTGTTACCGACAAGTTCCATTTATGCTGAAAACAGCCTGAAGGGACTCGATCTGCTTGATCTGGGCCTCGGCGGCGAGGACGATATTCTCGAACCCGACCAGGCCTTTCAGCTCAGCACCAACTCAAATGAGAAGGGCTTTACCGCCAGCTTCGTGATTGCCGAGGGCCACTATCTGTACCAGGACAAGATGCAGATTACCACCGACAGTGCTGATGTCACCACTGCGCCGATGCAGCTTTCACCCGGCGAGGAAAAAGACGACCCGATATTCAACAAGAAGCTCACGGTATACCACAACTTTGCAGAAGTTACGCTGCCTTACCTGGGTACTAATGGGGACAGCCAGGCGAGTTTCAAGGTGAAATACCAGGGCTGTTCTGAAATCTCCGGCATCTGCTATCCACCGCAAACCCGTGAATTTACTGTCCGCCTGCCCACCGTCATCGCCAGTGCAAATGCAGCTACCGGCACGTCCTCAGCAGGTAATTCAGATAAGGCTGAGGTCGTATCCGAACAGGATGAAATTGCCCAGGCTCTGCGTGCAGGCAACACATGGCTGATCCTGCTGGTGTTCTTCGGCGCCGGCCTGTTGCTCGCGTTTACCCCGTGCGTGTTCCCGATGATCCCGATATTGATGGGCATTATCGTCGGCCAGGGCGAGCAACAGACCACGCGCAGTTCGTTCATATTATCGCTGGTGTACGTGCTGGCGATGGCCACCACCTATACCGTGGTCGGCATCCTCGTCGGCCTGTCCGGCGAAAACATCCAGGCCTGGTTTCAGAACCCGTGGATCATCGGCAGCTTTGCCGCGATTTTTGTTGCACTGTCGTTTTCCATGTTCGGTTTTTACGACCTGCAAATGCCTGCCGGTATTCAGAGCAAGCTCACCCAGATCAGTAACAACCAGCAGGGCGGCACCCTGCTGGGTGTTGCCATCATGGGCTTTTTGTCGGCGCTGATTGTCGGCCCCTGCGTCACCGCGCCGCTGGTCGGTGCGCTGATCTATATCGCCGAAACCGGTGACGCCGTGCTCGGCGGTATGGCGCTGTTCTCGCTCAGCATGGGCATGGGTGCACCGCTGCTGGTGATCGGTGCTTCGGCAGGCAAGATGCTGCCCCGCGCCGGTGCCTGGATGGATGCCGTCAAAGCCGTGTTTGGTGTACTGCTGCTTGGCCTCGCGATCTGGCTGCTGGAACGCGTCGCGCCAGCCGCATTCACCATCGTACTCTGGGCCAGCCTGCTGATCGTCTCTGCGATCTACATGGGGGCGATTGACAGCCTGCCGCAGGGTGTTTCCGGCTGGCGCAAACTGTGGAAAGGCGTCGGCATCCTGATGCTGGTCTACGGCATAATCATGATTATTGGTGTCGCCGCCGGCAACCGCAACATGTTCCAGCCGCTGCAGGGACTGGCGACAAACAGTGGCGCGGGCCATGGCCAGCAGGCTGCACAGCATCTTGCATTCAAACAGATCAAGGGTGTCGACGGCCTCAATGCCGCGCTCGCCGAAGCGAAGGGCAAAACCGTGATGCTGGATTTTTATGCTGACTGGTGTGTTTCGTGCAAGGAAATGGAAGCCTTCACCTTTGCCGATGCCGGTGTGCAGCAGGCACTGGCCAACAGCGTGCTATTGCAGGCCGACGTGACACCGAACGACGAACTCGACAAAGCCCTTTACAAACACTTTGGTATTATTGGTCCGCCCTCGATCATGTTTTTCAATGCCGAGGGCGACGAACTGCGCAATTTCCGCGTGGTCGGTTATGTGCCTGCTGACAAGTTCAGCGCCCATATTCGGCGCGCATTCAACTAGACTCCAGACAGGCGCTCATCTTTCACTAACTCCTCGCCTGTACTAAGTCTATGGCCCAGTTTAAAAAAATCACAACCACTTTATCTATTGCCGCCACGGTAATGCTAGAAGCCTGTAGTAGTTCGGCCACCGATTCGGGGCCGGCGCCGGTTGCCAATACCACGGCGCCCGAACTGGTCGGCGAATGGCGCAGTGACTGCATTAACACGCCCAGCCCAAAGTCATCGTCGGCGACCATCACCTATGCCAAAGCCTCTGGCGGTGGTGGCGGCAGTGGCGGTGGTGAATC
The DNA here is from genome assembly GCA_963847575.1 of uncultured Gammaproteobacteria bacterium. Lineage (GTDB taxonomy): Bacteria > Pseudomonadota > Gammaproteobacteria > SZUA-229 > SZUA-229 > JASBSR01. The sequence continues at coordinate 15,112 of CAWKAL010000054.1, read as the reverse complement.
CCAACGCGACTCGATTGTATTTAATCAAAACGGGCGCGCAGAATTTTCCACCGAGTATTATGCGACCGCCAACTGCAATACCAGCACCCTGGCCTCGGTTGATCGAGTCGATTATGTCTATTTTGTGGGTAATGCAACCACCGCCAACGACAGCAGCGTAACGACCGAGCTGGATTACAGCTCATCCAGTGCCACGCTGTATTCCATGTTCCAGGTTGTCAACGGTGGTATCGACCTGCACCTGGGTGACAGCGCCCAGAGCACGCCCGGGAATGACGGTATCAGCACAGCCACCCGCCTCGACGGACTTGGCGATGCGTTACGCAAGCAGTAAAGTCAGTCACTCTCGAATTTCACAAACTCTATTACCTCGATGAAAAATGCCCTGATATTCGCGATCGTTATGCTGCTGGCGGCCGTCTCCGGCTACGCCCTGCAAAACTACCTGGGCGAGCGCGACACCGGCAGCACCACAGAACGGATCACCCGCCCCGAATTTGCCATGCTCGATCTCGACGGCAAACAGCACAACATCAGCGACTGGGACGGCCAGGTGATTCTGCTCAACTTCTGGGCAACCTGGTGCCCGCCCTGCCTGGAAGAAATTCCTGCATTCATCGAATTACAGGAGGCCTACGCCGACCAGGGCCTGCAAATTCTGGGGGTCGCCGTGGATGACGAAGCGGCGGTGCGCGCGTTTGCTGACGGCATGGATTTCAATTACCCGGTACTGCCTGGCGAAACCGATGCGATCGCGCTGTCGCAACGCTATGGCAACAAGCTGGGCGTGCTGCCCTACTCGGTTTTCATCAATCGCAATCGCGAAATTAGCCACGTAATCCAGGGAGAACTCAGCAAGCACAAGGCTGAAAATATCCTGGAAGAACTCGGTATCAACATCTAGCCTGAACCATTTCACGAATTTGGCGTCAGATTCGCCGAACTAGTAGACAAATTCATCGCATTTATGCACACTATGAGCCCTGTCCGGCTCATAACTATAATCCTGATAAATATGCCCGATCTGCTCGTCATTCATGGCCCCAATCTGAACCTGCTGGGCACACGTGAGCCACAGCATTACGGTCATGACACGCTCGAAAGCATCAACCAGCGCCTGCAACAACAGGCTACCGCCGCCGGTGCCAGCCTCGAAGCCGTGCAAAGCAATGCCGAAGCCGAGCTTATTGAACAGATTCACCAGGCCGCCGGTAAAGGCGTGAAATTCATTATTATCAATCCCGCAGCGTTTACCCATACCAGTGTCGCACTGCGCGATGCCATCAGCGGTGTTGGCATCCCGTTTATCGAAATCCATTTATCAAATGTGCATGCCCGCGAGTCATTTCGCGGCCATTCTTATTTTTCCGATGTCGCAGTGGGCGTAATTTCCGGCCTGGGTGCACTCGGTTACGAACTCGCGCTGCAATCAGCGCTACAACATATACAGCAGGGTTAATCCTCATGGATATACGCAAAGTAAAAAAATTAATTGAATTGCTGGAAGAATCCGGCATTGCAGAAATCGAAATCAAGGAAGGTGAAGAAGCCGTGCGCATTTCACGCTATGGCACGTCAGCACCACAGATGCCGGTGCAATACGCGCCTGCACCTGCAGCTGCACCCGTAGCCGCGGTCAGTGCCGAACCAGCCGCTGACGCCGGCGATGCATTGCCGAGCGGGCATGTTGTCAAATCGCCCATGGTCGGTACGTTCTATTCTGCGCCTTCACCCGGCGCGCCGGAGTTTTGCAAGGTGGGCGACAGTGTTAGCGAAGGCGACACCATCTGTATTATCGAGGCGATGAAAATTCTCAACCAGATCGAAGCAGACAAGTCCGGCACTATCAAAGCCATGCTGGTCGATAATGCGCAGCCGGTTGAATTTGGCCAGCCACTGTTTGTAATCAGCTGATCGCCATGCTGGAAAAAGTACTTATCGCCAATCGCGGCGAAATTGCCCTGCGAATTTTACGCGCCTGCCGTGAACTCGGTATCAAGACGGTGGCCGTGCATTCTGAAGCCGACCGCGATCTGAAACACGTGCGCCTGGCAGACGAATCGGTGTGCATCGGCCCGGCGCCATCGCGCGACAGTTATCTCAATGTGCCCGCCATTATCAGTGCCGCCGAACTCACCGATGCCGTGGGTATTCACCCGGGGTATGGTTTCCTCTCGGAGAACGCCGACTTTGCCGAGCGCGTGGAAGACAGCGGCTTTGTATTCATCGGCCCGCGTCCGGAATCTATCCGCATCATGGGTGACAAGGTCGCTGCCATCCATGCCATGAAAGAAGCCGGCGTGCCCTGTGTCCCCGGCTCTGATGGCCCGCTGGGTACCGATAACGAAACCAACCTGAGAATCGCGCGCGAGATTGGTTACCCGATTATTATCAAGGCCGCCGGTGGCGGCGGTGGCCGTGGCATGCGCGTGGTGAATTCAGAAGCCACGCTGATCAATGCGATCGGGCTCACCAAACAGGAAGCCGCGAGTAACTTCAGCAACGACGTGGTGTACATGGAAAAATACCTGGAAACCCCGCGCCATATCGAAATCCAGGTGCTGTCCGACGGCCAGGGCAACGCCATCCACCTCGGTGAACGTGACTGCTCGATGCAACGTCGTCACCAGAAAGTCATTGAAGAAGCCCCCGCGCCCGGCATTACCGAAGAACAGCGCAACAAGATCGGCCAGCGCTGCGTCGATGCCTGTAACAAGATTAATTACCGCGGCGCCGGTACCTTTGAATTTTTGTTCCAGGACGGTGACTTTTATTTCATCGAGATGAACACCCGTGTCCAGGTCGAACACCCGGTCACCGAGATGGTCACCGGCGTGGATATTATCAAGGAACAGCTCTATATCGCCTCGGGCGAAAAACTGCGCTACAAACAAAGCGACATCGAAATTCGCGGCCATGCCATCGAATGCCGTATCAACGCCGAGGACGCGAAAACTTTCATGCCCTCGCCCGGCATGATCGACCGTTATCACCCGCCGGGTGGCCCGGGCATTCGCATCGACACGCATATCTACGGTGGCTATATCGTACCGCCGCATTATGATTCGATGATCGGCAAGTTGATTGCCTATGGCAATGATCGTGACATAGCAATCGCTCGCATGCAGGGCGCGCTGGCTGAAATTAACATTTCCGGCATTAAAACCAATATCGATTTACACCGCGACATCCTGTCCGATGCCGCATTCATAGCCGGCGGCACCAATATCCATTACCTGGAAAAGAAACTCGGTCTGTAATGCACAGCGCAATTGCCAGCATGGCCGCCAGCGTGTTGATAGCACTGGTTGCCTTGCTGCATCTGTATTTTATGGTGCTGGAAATGTTTCTCTGGCAAAAACCCGTCGGTCTGAAAATCTTTCGTAACTCGGCCGAATTCGCACGCGCATCAAGCGTACTTGCAGCCAACCAGGGGCTGTATAACGGGTTTCTCAGTGCGGGTCTGTTCTGGGGACTGTGGCAGGGTGACAGTGGCCATGATATCAAACTGTTTTTCCTCGGCTGCGTGATCATTGCCGGTGTTTACGGCGCTGCCACGGTGAGCCGTAAAATTTTTTATGTACAGGCACTGCCTGCAGTCATTGCGCTGGCCTTAGTAATGATTACATCGTAATGATTACATCGTATTGATTGCATAGCGCCGCCACTCTGCAGAACCCGCTCAGCACGGGTCTGTGCAAACGCTACATGCCTTCTTCTTCCATGCGGTCATCCAGCTCCATGATCAGGTTGGCGCGTTCAACCCGGTCTATTGTGTTCCACTGAACGCCCGAGAGCGCACCGTATATGGCATATAACATGTTCAGGCTCACCGGTATGCCTTCACGCTTGATCGCGAGGTAGGCATCGACTGCGCCATAGTCTTCCAGCTCGGCAACGGTTTTTATGCCGGCATCGGCGAGCATTTTTGCCGACTTCGGCCCCAGGTTGTGCATTTCACTGATGGTTTTTTCTGTCATTTTTATTAAAACCTGTTAGCCCGGTAACCTTTACTGGTCAGTAAACTGATAATACTTTTATCGCCCACAAGATGGCCTGCACCGATAACCACAAAGTAATTTCCGCTGGTTTTCAGATACTGCTCAATACTCGCCGCCATATCGATATTGCGCTTATAGAAGAGCGCTTCGTACACATTTGCATAAGACGGATATTGTTGCAGCATATTTTCAAACAATACTGCATTTAATTGATGCTCATCGCCCTGCTTCCAGCCTGCGACCAGCGCCTGCATGGTGCTGTCAATTTCATCGAAGCTGGTCAGGGTTTCCTGCAACAGCAGCTCACCCGCGTCAAGATTCAGTATTAAGTCAAATTGCTGTGCCAGGCTTTCAAGTTCCAGCACACGTTTGCCCTGGTCGATAGCACGGCGCGTAAAATAGGCATCAATGCCCCGGTCAGGCATAAAGCCCTGCTTCATCAACTGCACCGAGGTCAGGGTGAGCATAAGGATGCCGGGCTTTTGCCGCTCGACCATGGCGTACGGTATTTCCAGCTGCTGCAATTGCGCCCGCAGTTTGGTATACGTGTCATCCGAAATGTGGTCACGTATGGTTTCACGACCGCGATACAGGCCTTCTCGATGTGTCAGTTTTCGCAGTTCATGGCCCGCGGCTTCATCCATTTTGACTTCAACCACCAGGGTATCTGCCTGCTCAAACGCCTGTTCGATGTCCGCGCGCAGCGGGTAAAAACTCTCGTCTGCATAATGAATCGAGCCCAGCAGCACAACCGTGGCGGTTGCTGATTCCAGCTTCCATACCAGGCCGCGGTCCTGCGCGGCATGCACACTGCAGGCTAATAACAGAACCAGCAGGCACAGCAGCTGTTTCACTTTTCGCCCCTGATTTTGAGGGCAGCGCTGTACAGTTCGTTTTTGTTCAGGCCGGTGAGTTTTGCTGCAATTTTCGCTGCCTGTTTCACCGGCAGTTCTGCAACCAGCACCGTGAGTAACTGCTCGGCGTCGATGTCTTCAGCGGTATTTTTATTACCCGCCAGCACCAGTACGATTTCACCTTTGCGCTGGTAAGGATCTGCTTCCACCCAGTCGACACATTCGCCTAGCGTGGTCTTGCGAATGGTCTCGAAGGTCTTGGTCAGCTCGCGCGCCAGCGTGACTTCACGCTCGGCGCCGAAGACCTCGCGCATGTCGCGCAAGGTCTCGGCAATGCGATGACAGGCCACATAAAACACCAGGGTGCGCGGTTCGAGCCTGAGGCCTTGCAGATAATTTAGCCGCGCCTGCTGCTTTGCCGGTGGAAAGCCCTCGAACACAAACCGGTCGGTGGCCAGCCCCGCCGCACTCAGCGCGGCAATCGCGGCGCAGGCACCGGGCACGGGAACCACCCTGATCTGGTGTGCATGCGCCTGTTCGACCAGGCGATAGCCGGGATCACTCACCAGCGGTGTACCGGCATCGGAAATCAGCGCAATGCTCGCACCCTGTTGCAGCTGTGCTATGAATTGCGTAGTGACGCGATCTTCGTTATGTTCGTGGCAGGCCTGCAGGCGGGTATTGATGCCGAGGTGGCTCAATAGATGCTGGCTGTGACGCGTGTCTTCGGCAGCCACCAGGTCAACCTGGCGCAGGGTATCAATCGCACGCTGACTGATATCAGCCAGGTTGCCGATCGGTGTCGCCACTAAATAAAGGCAGCCGTCAGACGACCGGGGGGAACTTTCGATTGACACGACCTGTCCTGGAAAACATACTTGCCGACTCGCACCGATTCGGCGAAAAAACCAATACTGTAGTTAAATGATCCGCTTGTCCAGAGTTAAACACCTGTCGCCAAATACCTCCCTGCCGAGCCTGCTGGTGGTGTGCCTGTGCGTACTGATGTCAACCTGCGTCAGCTCGCCGACGGAAAAAAGAAGTCTCGACGAAATCCTCTCCGCCGCCGACAGCGGTGTCCCCGGTGCCGAAGGCAGCGCGGAATACTACATTCAACTCGCCAACGAAAGCAGTGGTGAAGAACGCCAGCAGTATTTGCTCAAGGCCGCTGAACTGCTCTACCAGCGCGGCGACCTGGTTTCGGCGCAGACCCAGCTGCAAAACCTGCAACCTGGCGAGCTTGCGCAGCAACGCCAGCAGGACATCGCGCTGCTGGCAGCCAGGATCGCGGTCGCCAGTAACAATCCCAGCCAGGCGCTGGAACTGATTCCCGCTGATGAACTGCTCAGCTTCGAACAACAGATCGAAGCGCGGATGATCCGCGCCGATGTGGAATTTGCCAGCGGCTATTTCATGCGCGCCGCGCGTGCGCGTATTGCGCTGGACCCGCAAATCACCCTGGACGAAACCCGTGAGCGCAATCACCAGGGTATCTGGCGCGCGCTCTCCGCCATGCCTGACCTGAATATTAAAACCCCCGCGACTGACAACGTGATCACCCAGGGCTGGCTCGACCTGGCGCGCATCATGCGCACTGCGCAAACCGACATGCGCCACCTGCAGGAAGCCGTGCTCGACTGGGGGACGCGCTACCCGCAACATCCCGTCAGCAATGCCTTCATCGACACCATGCTGAATGAATATTTGCAGAACCACGCCCCCGCCAGCGGCATCGCGGTGCTGTTGCCCATGAGCGGCAGCCTGCAGACCACCACCGAAGCCATCCAGAACGGTTTTATCAGTGCCTATTACCAGGACAGAAGCCGCGGCCTCAGCGGCGCGGTCGAACCCGTCATCCGGTTTTATGACAGCGGTGATGAAACCACGGATTTCATGCACATCTATCAGCAGGCCATTTTCGAGGGCGCGCATACTGTTGTTGGCCCGCTGGACAAGGCCGTGGTCGACAAGCTTGCGCAGCAAAGCGAGCTTGAAGTACCGGTGCTAACTCTGAATTATGCTGAAAACCCGCTGAGCAATGCGAGCAATCTCTACCAGTTTGGCCTGTTACCGGAAGACGAAGCACGCCAGGCCGCCGAACTCGCAGTACGCCAGAACAAGTTGCGCGCGGCGGTGCTGGTGCCGAACAGCGAATGGGGCCAGCGCATCGCCAGCGCCTTTGCCCAGCGCTTTACCGAACTCGGCGGTGTCGTGCTGATAAGCCAGCAATATGCGGCTGATAAAGACGACTATTCGTGGCCGATCCGGCGCATGTTCAACCTCAATGAAAGCGACGACCGCCGCCAGAGCATCGAGCACCTGCTCAGCAAAAATGTGAAATTTGTGCCACACCGCCGCCAGGACGTCGACATGATTTTCCTCGCGGCGACCCCGCGCGCTGCACGTAGCATTATGCCGGCGTTCAAATTTCATCACGCCGGTGGCCTGCCGGTGTATTCAACTTCGCATGTTTACTCGGGCCATGTTGATCCCAAGGCCGACCGCGACCTGAACGGAATTATTTTCTGCGATCTGCCGTGGAACCTGGTGTCTGACAATCCGCTGAAAGACACCTTTGCCGACAACTGGCCGGAACATAAAGCCTACACCCGCCTGTTTGCGCTCGGCGTCGACGCCTGGCATTTGTTGCAAAATCTCGCCTACCTGAGCAATTACAACTACGCACGCTTCTCGGGTGAAACCGGAAATATTCATCTCGGCACCAATAATCGTCTGCACCGCGAGCTGGTGTGGGCGCAGTTCAAGCGTGGTGTGCCGGTCTATCTCGACACCACCGTGCCCACCGAGCCTGTCATCGAGCGTGAAAACGACGACTCTTGAGCAAGGCAGGCAGTCGGAACAGGCATGTTGTGACTACCTGCAACAGCAGGGGCTGAAACTGCTGGAAAAAAATTTCCGCGGCAGGCACGGTGAGATTGACCTGGTCATGCTGGAGGGGAAAACCCTGGTGTTTGTCGAAGTGCGTTACCGCAAAAACAACGACTACGGCGGCGCCCTGGCAAGCATTACCCCGCAAAAGCAGCATCGCATCAGCGCCACTGCCGAGTTTTACCTGCAACAGCAACCAAAATATAAAAACGCACGCATTGACGTTGTCGGCATGGCGCAAAAACCGCAAAATAGCCACGAATCAACCAGCACTGAATATAGCTTCGAATGGATCAAAAACGCTTTTTGATCTCCCCTCAATCACACCATGACCCACAGCAAATATGGATTTAATCAGCAGAATTAATCAAAACTTCCAGGACAGCATCAGCACCAAGCAACTTGCCGCTGAAGCCTTGTGTGAACCGATTGCACATGCGGCGCGCGCGATGACGCAATGCATACTCGCCGGAAACAAGATTTTATCCTGCGGCAACGGCGGTTCGGCAGGTGATGCCCAGCATTTTTCGTCAGAAATGCTCAACCGCTTTGAAATGGAGCGCCCGGGTTTACCGGCGATTGCACTCACCACCGACACTTCGACAATCACCTCGATCGCGAATGACTACAGTTACGAGCAGATTTTCTCCAAGCAGGTTTCGGCGCTGGGCCTGCACGGCGACATGTTGCTGGCAATCAGCACCAGCGGAAATTCGGGTAATGTCTGCCAGGCGATTGAAGCCGCGCATGAACGCGATATGCGCGTAATTGCGCTCACCGGTAAAGCCGGTGGCCAGATGGCAAACCTGCTGGGAATGGACGATTTCGAAATTCGCGTACCGTCGGAATCAACCGCAAGAATCCAGGAAGTGCACCTGCTGGTGATTCATTGTCTGTGTGATCTGATCGACCACCAGCTTTTCGGACAATGAACGATACAGCAATGAATAGCTAATAATGAATAATTAAAAGACAAAAACAGAGGTTAGGAAGTTATTAGTTTTCAATTATTCATTATTAATTATTCATTGCTTTATTTCACTACTCTGAGCGTCGGCTTAGGCTTGTCCGGATCTGTATCCGGGTCGTCATCATCAGATTCGTTCGCCAGTGCGCCGTCTTCCTCGGTGAACATCATGCCCTGGCCGTTTTCGCGCGCATAAATTGCCAGCACGGCTTCGATCGGCACAGTAATGGTTTGTGACTTACCGGAAAAACGCGCACTGAATGTTATTGCATCATCACCCAGCGTCAGTCCGCTGATTGCCATGGGTGCAATATTGAGTACGATCTTGCCGTCCTGGATGTGGTCGGTCGGCACCTGGCTGGCATTGTTTTCGGCATCGACCAGTAAATACGGCGTAGTGCCATTATCAACAATCCATTGATACATGGCGCGAACAAGGTAGGGTCGACTGGAGGTCATCAAGGTATCCTAACTTATCGTCTGTAAAATCTCCGCACTGTGTGCGGGAAATACTGTCCCGCTACAGACGGAGTTCGCGCTCGGCTTCAGTCAGGCTGCCCTGGAAGCCTTCGCGATCAAAGATACGTTCCATGTAATCATTAATCGGCTTGCTGCCCTTGGGCAGCTCGATACCGTAATGCGGCAGGCGCCACAGGATGGGTGCAACACTGGCATCAACCAGGGTAAAGTCTTCGCTGAGGAAAAACGGCATGGCAGCAAATACGCTCGCAGTCGCAGCAATACTTTCAGCGAGTTCCTTGCGCGCCTTGGCCGACATTTTCTCGGACTTGGTTTCAATGATATTGACCAGCGGATACCAGTCACGCTCGACCCGAAACAGCGCCAGCCGGCACTGGCCGCGCGCCACCGGCCCGACTGGCATCAATGGCGGATGCGGAAAACGTTCTTCAAGATATTCCATGATCACGCGCGAGTCATACAACACAAGATCACGATCTACCAGTGTCGGCAAACTGCCGTAAGGATTCAGGTCGAGCAGGTCCTCAGGCATTTTTTTCTCATCGACGAGATGCAGCTTGTGCGCAATGTCCTTTTCCGCCAGTACAATTCGCGTACGATGACACTCGATAGATAGCTCAGTGGTATAGATATTCATTTAGTTCCTGGGTTGTATGGAATGTCAGTGCGCTAACAGGTTTCCGGATGCCAGCTTAATGCACGTCTTTCCAGTATTCTTTCTTCAGCAGATACGCAAATACAAAGAACACCGCAAGAAACAGCAGAACTTTCCAGCCCATGCTTCTGCGCTCATTCTGCACCGGCTCGGCCAGGTACACCATGAAGTTCACCAGGTCGGCCACGAATACATCATATTCTGCCGTGGTCATGCTGCCTGGCTGTACCAGTTCGAAGCGTTCGAGATGCTCGGTTGTAATACCATCATGTTCTTCGGTCTTATAAACCGCTTTTTGCAGGCCCTGCAGACTGGACAATACATGCGGCATACCCACATCCGGGAAAACGGTATTGTTCATACCGGTCGGACGGTAAGCATCAAGATAGAATGAACGCAGATAGGTGTACAGCCAGTCGGCGCCACGCGCGCGCGCAGTCAACGACAGGTCGGGCACCTTGGTGCCAAAGGCCTTTTCTGCATATTCATCCGTCATCGCAACCGTCATCAGCTCGCCAACCTTGGTCGGCACGCCTTTCTTGTCGCGGGTGTGAATGAACATATCGCGCAGCTCGGCTTCATCCAGGCCCAGGTCTTTACCGATGCGGTTGTAGCGCATGAAGAAGGCAGAGTGACAACTGAAACAATAGTCAGAAAAACCCTGCGCACCACGCTTGAGAGAATCCATGTCAGCGATATCAATCGGCGCATCATCCAGTTTTGCGCCGCCTGCAGCAAACGCGTTTACTGAAACAGCCGCAAACAACAATGTTATGAGTAACTTTTTCATTGTGTAACCCTATCCGGTACAGGTTTAGTCGCTTCATTCTTGGATGTGATGAACAACACAATGAAGAAGCCGAAGTACAGCACTGAGAATATCTGTGACATCAATGTAATGGTACTGGTCACCGGCTGCATCGCCAGCCAGCCAAGTACAACAAAGCTGACTACGAACATGCCCAGATTGGCCTTGTAGATACCTGACCGATAACGAACGATTTCACCTTGCAACGATCAATCCACGGCATGAAGAACAGCAGCACAATCGCCGCACCCATCGCGCCCACACCCATCAACTTGTCGGGGACCGCGCGTAAAATCGCGTAGAACGGGGTGAAATACCACACCGGTGCAATATGCTCAGGGGTCTTCAGTGGATCAGACGCAATAAAGTTGGCGTGTTCCAGGAAATAACCACCGCCATCAGGGAAGTAGAACATGACGGCCGCAAAGAAGAACAGGAACACGACCACACCGACGATATCCTTCACCGTGTAGTACGGGTGGAACGGGATGCCATCCAGCGGGATATGCGTCACCGGGTCTTTGTTTTTCTTGATCTCGACACCGTCAGGGTTGTTTGAACCGACTTCGTGCAGCGCGAGGATATGTGCCACCACGAGGAACAACAGCACCAGTGGCAAGGCAATCACGTGCAGTGCAGAAGAAACGGTTCAGCGTGGCATCGGAAATCACGAAGTCACCGCGGATCCACAGCGTAAGGTCATCACCAATCACCGGGATGGCGCCGAACAGTGAAATAATCACCTGCGCGCCCCAGTACGACATCTGGCCCCAGGGCAACAGGTACCCCATGAAGGCCTCAGCCATTAATGCGAGGTAGATGAACATACCAAACAGCCAGATCAGTTCGCGCGGCTTTTTATACGAGCCGTACATCAGTCCACGCAGCATGTGCAGGTAAACCACGATAAAGAACGCGGTCGCACCGGTGGAATGGATGTAACGAATCAGCCAGCCGTAGGGCACATCACGCATGATGTATTCGACCGAGGCAAATGCAGTTGCACCATCAGGCTTGTAATGCATGACCAGAAAAATACCGGAGATAATCTGAATCACCAGTACCATCAATGCCAGCGATCCGAAGAAATACCAGAAGTTGAAATTCTTCGGGGCGTAATATTCGGCCAGATGCTCGTTCCACATTTTTGTCAACGGGAAACGATCATCGATCCAGGTCAGTAGACTTTTACCCATTATGCTGCGCCTCCATCTTGACCAACGAGAATTGAGTTTTCACTCACATAATAATGTGGTGGCACCACCAGGTTGGTCGGTGCAGGTACGCCGCTGTATACACGGCCGGCCATGTCGAAACGCGAGCTGTGACAGGGGCAGAAGAAGCCGCCTTTCCAGTCGGCGCCGAGGTCAGCCGGGGCGATATCGGGGCGGTAGGTCGGCGAGCAGCCGAGGTGAGTACAGATACCGACCAGCACCAGGGTTTCCGGCTTGCGCGAACGGGTTTCATTCTGCGCGTATGGCGGCTGCTGGTCGACGTTTTCTGAATTCGGATCACGCAGCTGGTCATCCATAGTTTTCAGATCGCTGAGGGTTCTTGCGGAACGTTTGATGATCCACACCGGCTTGCTCTGCCATTCGACAGTCAGCATGCGGCCTTCCTCGAGCTTGCTGATATCCACCTCAACCGGTGCTCCGGCGTTCTTGGCACGTTCACTTGGCATCCAGGATGCCAGGAAAGGCACCGCGACAAACCCGGCTCCCACGGCACCGACTACGGAAGTAGCCAGCGTCAGAAAGCGACGTTTGCCTGTATCGACAGCGTCAGTAGACATTATGAAGTTCTCCACGAAAATTGAAATTCGCTACTGTTGTGTTGGGGAGTAAACCACTGTTAAATCACGCAGGTTCCGGAACAACAACCAGTCTGGCAAACCGCGCACACTATAATGGGCGGTCACAAAGGGCGCATAGCATAACTTAAGTTGTACAATGCGCCAAGTTTTTTCTTATATACCCTTTATAAACATAAACATACAGATATCACATGAAACACCGCCGACACCCGATACGTTATTACGCCAACTGGATCCTGATCGGCGTGCTCGTGGGCATTGCCTACCTGCTATTCAGCGGACAGGGACACCTGAACCTGTTTGGGCTACGTATTGGCCAGAATGGCAGCCAGCCGGCGATCCGCAGCGCGCAACTGGCGACGACCAGCTTTGCCAATGCAGTCGATGCCGCCTCGCCCGCGGTGGTCAGTATTCGCTCGCTGCGGTTTGTCGAGGCGGCGCTAGATCCAAAAAATACCGCCCTGCTGGATCGCTTTCTCGGCAAGAAATCACCGCATGCACCTAAAATTGAGACCCGGGTAAATTCCGGTTCGGGCGTGATCATTGACGCGCGCGGTTTTGTGCTGACCAATTACCATGTCATCGCCGAGACCGAAAATTTGCAGGTCACGCTGAACGATGGCCGCAGCGTCAAGGCCGAGCTGGTCGGGCAAAGACCCGGATACCGATCTTGCAGTGCTGAAAATCGAACTCGATCAACTGCCCGAAGTGAAAGTCGCCGAAATCGACAACGTGCGCATCGGCGACGTGGTGCTGGCCATCGGCTATCCGTTCGAAATCGGCCAGACCGTGACCCAGGGCATTATCAGCGCCACCGGCCGCACCCGGGTAAGCAACAATACCTATGAAAACTTTTTACAGACAGATGCTGCGATCAACCCGGGCAACTCCGGCGGCGCACTGATCAATACAGACGGCGAAATCGTCGGCATCAATTCACTGATTTACACCAACACCGGCAATTTCAACGGCATCGGTTTTGCCATCCCGATTGACCTGGCCATTAATGTTCTCGATCAGATTACACGTAACGGTTACGTGGTGCGTGGCTGGCTGGGTGTCGAAGGCCAGGATATTCCGCGCGTGCTGCTGGACAAGGTGGGACTCAAGGACGTGCACGGCATCCTGGTGACCAGTGTTGACAAAAATGGCCCCGGTGACAATGCCGGCCTGAAGGAAGGCGATATTATTACCCATATCAACAAGCAGCCGATCCGCGATACCAGCGATATTGTGCAGGCCATTGCTGCCGGCAAACCCGGCGACAAGTTCGAAATCGACGGCCTGCGCCATCGCCAGAGCCTGACACTGGAAGCGACCCTGGGGCAGCGGCCGTTGCGGAGTAATTAGATAAAATTAATTATCCACGGATGAACGCTAATGAACAAATAAAAAATGAATAATCCGAAGAACGCAAAGAACGCAATATAAATACATATTCTTTGCGTCCTATTGCGTTCTTCGCGGCAAATCAATATGCTTTTATCCGTGTTCATCAGCGTTCATCCGTGGACTATTTTTTCATTGCAGTCTCTAAGCGCGCGCATAAACGCGGCGTTCTCTTCCACCTTGCCGACCGTGACGCGCAGACAATTTTTCAGCGCGCCTTCGCTCGCTTTCATGTTTTTGATTAACACGCCAGCATCGCAAATACTTGCAAATACATCGTTTGCGTCACCGCGTAAAACTCCTGAACAGAATAAAGTTGGCCTGGCTGGGAAATACTTCTATGCCATCGAGTGATGCCGAGTTGCTGCAGCATGATTTCGCGCTGCTCGCGAATACTGGCGGCCTGCTGTTCGAGTACATCGACATGCTCAAGCGCAAACCCGGCGGTTTGTTGCGTGAGCACATTAATATTGTACGGCAGGCGTATTTTGTCTATTTCGGCGATCAGTTCGGGACGGCCGCAAAGCACGCCCAGGCGCAAACCTGCCAGCCCCATTTTGGACACGGTGCGCATCACCATTAACTGCGGGTATGTTTCCAGCAGCGGCATAAAGCTGTGTTGCGCGAACGGCTGGTAGGCCTCGTCGACCACCACCAGTCCGGGAGCAATATTAATAATGTGTTCGATGTCTTCTGCAGCAAACAGGTTGGCGGTCGGGTTGTTGGGATAGGCGATAAAAATCACCGCCGGTTGATGCTGCTTTATCGCGGCTTCGGTGGCCGCCATGTCGATCGAGAAATCCGCCGCCAGCGGCTACACCGACATACTCCACGCCCGACAAAGCGGCTGATCATGCCGTACATCACGAAACCGGGTTCGAACGACATGATGCTTCGACCTTCACCGGCCACCGCCATCACCAGCATCTGGATCAGCTCGTCCGAGCCATTGCCCAGCACGGTCTCGGCGAGTGCGGGCACCTGCATGACGTTCGCGATTTTCGCGCGCAATGCGCCGGCCGCGGGATCCGGGTAGCGGTTGATCGGCTGCCCTCGCCAGTCCCGACTGCCATTGTTCCAGCAGTTCGGGCGGCAGGCTGTAGGGATTCTCCATCGCGTCTAGCTTGACCAGGCCACTGGCATCGGCGACCTGGTAGGCCTTGAGCGCGCGTATTTCGGGGCGGATCCATTTGAGCAATTCTTGCTTCACATCAAACTCTGCGGGTTTCGGCTGATTAAAATTTTTATTGCAGGCT
>CAWKAL010000053.1:0-7474 GCA_963847575.1 uncultured Gammaproteobacteria bacterium | reverse complement strand
ACTCGGGTCGGTACTGGTACGGACGCTAAACCCGAGGTTCACAACCAGCGCCAGCATATGATGGTTGCCTGAGAGGATTTCACCTTCCATGCGCGTGAAGCCGCGCTGACGTGCGGCCTCAATCAGTGTGCTCATCAGGTGTGAGCCAATCCCCCTGTTTTGCCATTTATCTGCAACGACTAATGCAAATTCACAGCTGTTGCCATCCGGATTCATGACATAACGCGCGACCCCTAGCTCGGTTTCATGCTCGGGGTCCTCAAGCACTGCGATCATTGCGAGTTCACGATGGTAGTCCAGCTGGGTAAAGCGCACCAGCATCTGCTGGGTCAGTTCACTCAGGCCCTGCATGAAACGAAAATACTTTGACTGGGGTGAAAGATCGCGTACAAAGCTTTGTTCGATGGATGCATCTTCCGGTCGTATCGGGCGAATTGTAATGTTGGTGCCATCTGCCAGTTGCCACGTTGAAACCAGGTGGTAGGGGTAGGGGTGAATCGCCATGTGGGCGTAGCGGTCAAATGAGGGTGACAGGTGTTCCACCACGATGCGCGCATCCAGCGCCATGACGCCGTTTTCGTCGGCAATCAGCGGGTTAATATCCAGCTCAGTTATTTCCGGCAGCTCACAAACCATTTCCGAGACACGTCGCAGTACCTGCACGATGGCCTCGAGTTTAACTGCAGGCATATTGCGGAAGTTGCCGAGCAGGCGAGCAATGTGTGTCTGGCTAATCATTTTTTCTGCAAGAAAAGTATTCAGTGGTGGCAGCGCGATTGCGCGATCGCGTAGTACTTCTACCTGTACACCGCCTGCGCCGAAGGAAATCGCAGGGCCAAATACCGGATCGCGGACGACGCCAATCAGCAGTTCCCGGCCATGTGCTGGCTTGTGCATAGATTCGATAGTGACACCCTTGATCTTTGCTTCGGGATACCTGCTTTGTACTTGCTCGAGTAATTCATGGTAGGTCTGGCGTACCGCTTGCGCATTACTGATGTTCAGCCTGATACCATCGACATCGGATTTGTGTGTGATATCGGCTGAATTAATTTTCATCGCTACCGGGAAATCCATCGAGGCTGCCGCAACCAGTGCTTCGTTGGCCGAGTCACATTCGATACTCAGTGTCACGGGGATGGCAAAAGCATGCAGTAGTGCTTTGGATTCTGACATTGACAACACGCTTCGTTTGTCTGCGAGTACGCTTTCAATGATCAGGCGTGCGCCATCGACATCGGGTTCACTGCGTTTTGCCAGTGGGCCAGGTACCTGCATGAGTAACTGCTGGTTTTGGTAGTGACAGGCAAGATAAGCGAAAGCTTCAACGCATGATTCGGGACTGGCAAAGTTGGATACCTGGTGTTGTGAAAAAAGTCTGTGCGCGGCTTCGACCTGTTGTGCGCCCATCCAGCAGGTCAATACCGGTTTTTTACTGGTCTGTTGCGCGTCAATCACGCCCTGTGCGCACGCGACTGCATCGGTCATGGCCTGGGGGGAAAGCAGAACCAGCACACCGTCCACGCCCGGATCGTCAAGACAGGTTTTGACCGCGTCCTGATAACGCTGCGCCGTGGCATCGCCAAGCACGTCGACAGGGTTCGAATGTGACCATGCAGCTGGAAGTACCTTGTCGAGTTGTGTCAGTGTCGTTGTTGATAGCGACGCAATAGCAACACTCAGATCAATTGCACGATCGGTCGCCATCACACCCAGGCCGCCGCCATTGGTAATAATGGCAAGCCGGTTTCCGTTGACCCGGTGCCCGCTGGCCAGCAACTGGGCAGCGGCAAACAGCTGCTCGATGGTCATGGCGCGAACCACACCGGCGCGTTGCAGGGCGGCGTCAAAGACATCATCGGCCCCCATCATCGCGCCGGTATGGGTAACGGCGGCGCGCGATCCTTCGGCATGGCGACCGGCTTTAATCACCACCACCGGTTTCATCCTGGCGGCAATGCGCAGGCCACTCATAAAACTCCGCGCATCACGTATGCCTTCCACGTATAGAAGAATACTCTGCGTGTGCGGATCTTGTGCGAGATAATCCAGCACGTCACCAAAATCGACGTCGGCAGCGTCGCCCATTGAAACAATGGCGGAAAACCCAAGCTCGCGCGCAGCTGCCCAGTCGAGTATGGCAGTACACAGTGCACCGGATTGAGACACCAGCGCGAGTTGCCCCGGCGCCGCGGTATTTTTGCTGAAGGTTGCATTAATGCCATTCACAGGCCGGATCAGGCCGAGGCAGTTGGGCCCGAGCAGTCGCATCGAGTATTGACGCGCGGCTTCCAGGGCCGCTTTTTCCAGCGCCTTGCCGCGACCGTCGCCCTCGCTAAAACCTGCGGAGATAATAATCGCGGCACGCACCCCGTGTTCGCCGCAGGTATGAATAATTTCCGGAACGCTTGCCGCGGGTGTGGCGATGACAGCGAGGTCGACCGCTTTGCCAATCTCAGCGATGGACGCGTAACACGGTTGTTGATTCAGGCTTTTATATTTCGGGTTGATCGCATAAATTGGGCCTGAGAAACCACTGTTACGCAGGTTTTCGTAGACCCGGCCACCGACTGCATCGGCAGCACTGCTGGCACCGAACACGGCGATTGCCTGCGGGGCGAATAGGTGGTCTAAAAAATGCGTTCCCATACCTGATCCTGTGTTGGCCTGATAGTATGCTTATATGCGAGTTCCGCTTGTGACAAGGGTCAATGGAAACGGTTTATGTCAATCGCCTTAATTACACATCCAGATTGTGCGCTGCACGAAATGGGCATACATCATCCCGAGAGTCCGGCCCGGTTGAGTGCCATCCAGGATCAGCTGCTCGCCAGCGGTCTTGATCTGGTTTTACAGCACCATGATGCACCGCTGGCTACGCGTGAGCAACTGTGTCGGGTGCATGATGCAGAGTTTGTTGACTATGTCTTCAACAAGGCGCCAGAGCAGGGCCAGGCATGGCTCGACCCGGAGACGAGCATGAATCCGCATTCTTTATCCGCGGCCCTGCGTTCGGCTGGCGCAGTCGTGCTGGGTGTCGATCTGGTGATGACCACCGCAACCACGGCGGCTTTTTGCAGTGTGCGTCCGCCCGGCCATCATGCCGAACATAACAAATCCATGGGCTTGTGCATATTTAACAATATTGCAGTCGGTGCGGCACACGCGCGGCATGCGTATCAGCTGGAGCGTGTGGCGATTGTCGATTTTGATGTGCATCACGGTAACGGCACAGAAGATATTTTTCGAAACGTACCGGGGGTTCTGTTTTGTTCGGTCTTCCAGCACCCGTTTTATCCTTACACCGGCGGCGACAGCGTCGCTGATAATGTTGTCAATATGCCGTTACCCGCAGGTGCGGATGGCGAGGTTTTTCGCAAGACGGTGACCTCAGGCTGGTTACCCAGGCTGAAGAAGTTTCGGCCCCAGTTAATTTTAATTTCCGCGGGTTTTGATGCGCATGCGGAAGATGATATTTCTGACATCTATCTGCATGAGCAGGACTTTGCGTGGGTGACAAGTGAAATTAAAAAAATTGCGGATAGACATGCGCAGGGGCGAATCGTCTCGGTGCTGGAAGGCGGTTATGCCCTGTCTGCACTCGGCCGCAGTGTTGTTGCACATCTTAATGCGCTACTGGGTTAGTGGACTGAGATGAAAATTTTGTTTCCAGTGAAGGATTCAATTCAGCTTTGCAAAGTTAATTCGTCAGCAAAATGAAAAAGCCTTCCGAACAGCCACGGCGTTCCGCCTCTGCTACCAGCACGATACCGTCGGGTGTCCGGTCGCAAGTGCTTTGTCTGTTGGCATCATCGAAGGTGTTGCATTAGCCGGTGAGCACCGGGAACAGTTCCCTGAGTCCGTTGGCCATAATTTCCACTGCTATTGCCGCCAGGATCAGGCCGAACAGGCGGTTAATAATGTTTAGCCCGATATGGCCGAGTTTTTTGCCAATGTACGTCGCCATGCGTAACACCAGCCAGAGCAGGATGCACACCAGCGCGATGGTGAGGATCACCGTCAGGCCGTGAAAGGGCATGGTTGATCGATGCATCTGGATAATGACAGTGCTGATCGAACCGGGCCCGGCCAGCAGCGGTATGGCGAGTGGTACCACGGCGATAGCGTTCCTGTCTTCGGCTTCCGCTTCTTCAGCCGGGGTGGTGCGCATGGTGTCGGTCTGCGCGCGTAACATGGTCAGCGCCATCAGCAGCAGTACGATGCCGCCGCCGACGCGGAACGATGCCAGGCTGGTGCCCATGCCTTCGAGCAGCTTTTCGCCGGTGATTGCGGCGACGACCAGTACCAGCAGCACGGTGACTGCGGTGATGTTGGCAATGCGGCCCTGTTCTCTGCTGGTAAAGGTTTTGGTCAACACCAGGAAAATCGGCACGGCGGCGAACGGGTCGATAATGACAAACAGGGCGATGAAAAAACGCGAGTATTCAGTCCAGTGTTCCATCGGGTGCGTTACCAGCTATGATAGTTTTCTGTTCGGGGTTTTCCTTTCGGGATAAAGTATACGTGATTGCGCGTGTCTACATCGGGGTTTAAATAATGGAAGCAGTGTCAGTAAATGTTTTTGTATGGGCCGGTATCGCGTTATGCATCAGTCAGTCGGCGATGTTTTCAGGCTTGAACCTGGCCCTGCTGGGTATCAGCCGGTTACGGCTGGAAGTAGAGGCGACTGCGGGAAATCCCGATGCTGTAAAAATCCTGGCACTGCGCAAAGATGTTAATTTTTTGCTCACCACGGTTCTCTGGGGCAACGTCGGTATCAATGTATTACTGACACTGTTGTCAAACTCGGTGATGACCGGGCTGACAGCTTTCGTTTTTTCAACTGTGCTGATTACCTTTGCGGGCGAAATTGCGCCGCAGGCTTATTTCTCACGCCATGCCATGCGCATAGGGTCATTGCTGGCGCCACTGCTGCGTGTTTACCAGTTCATTCTATACCCGGTGGCAAAACCCAGTGCGCTGATACTGGATCAATGGCTGGGCAAAGAGGGCATCAGCTATTTCCAGGAGCGTGATCTGCACACCGTCATTCGAAAACACATCGAGGCAGATGAATCCGATGTGGGTCGGCTTGAAGGTATCGGTGCAATAAACTTCCTCGCGCTGGATGACATTGCCGTCACCCAGGAGGGGGAATACATTGATCCTGACAGTATTATTAAGATGTCGACAAATAATTGCTTGCCGCTGTTTCCAAAATTTGAACGCGATGCCAATGCGGATTTCCTGCGCACAGTAAACCGCTCGGGCAAGAAGTGGGTCATTATTACGGATGAACAGGGCCATCCCTGCATGGTGTTGAATGCCAACCGGTTTTTGCGCGATGCTTTATTTGGCAAGGATAAACTAAATCCATATAGCTATTGTCACCGACCGATAGTTGTCACTGATTCGACGACGCTTCTTGGTAAAGTGTTGTCACAACTGAAGGTGTATCCAAAATCTGAAGTGGATGACGTTATTGATGATGATCTTATCCTTATCTGGTCTGGCGAAAAACGCGTCATTACCGGTTCCGACATACTCGGTCGACTGTTGCACGGTATTACCCGGCGTGATGTTGCGCAGCCGCATGCAGGCTAATTCGTTAAGGAAACGCCGAAGAATTCAACGTTTTCTTGCAGCATATTGATGTGCTGCCATTTTCAGCCATGCATGTGGTTGAAAATGAAGTATTCTGTAAAAATTACATTTCGCTGAATGCGTGCGCCGATAATTCATCGATGACACATCAGGGCTTCCTTAATGTTATCAATGTATTAGGCAATGCTCATGGGCGATGCATGATTGATTTCAAGTGCCATCCTGTACTATGCTGCCAGTTGTTATCTTAAATGGGCTCAATGCGCTGTCGCGGTAATGCCTGACACTTGCCTGGTTTATACACGCAAGGTCAGACAATGTTGCCGGGCATGTAACAACGATTATGCCGAAATGCGATTTAATCATCAGTAGTGTCAGGCGACTTGCACTCGCGGGCATTGCAATGTGTCTGCTGGCCTGTGACATGGCCGGCGATGATGTCTCGGCCTCGCCACCGTCACTGGAGGAAATCAGGTCGCGCGGCAGCTTAATCGTTCTCACCACAAACCTGCCGACAACTTACTATTACGATCGTGATAATCGACTCGCCGGGCCCGAGTATGATATGACGCAGGCGTTTGCCGACAGCATGCAGCTCGAGGTTGAATACAAGGTCTATGATTCCACCAGGGCAATACTGGCTGCATTACGCGCGCGGGAAGGCGATATTGCAGCCGCCGGCCTGACGGTCAATGATAATCGAAAGAATGAATTTGATTATGGCCCGGTTTACCAGTCGTTAAATGAATACCTGGTGTGCCATCGCAATGTTAAAGCCGTTAATGATATAACAGACCTGAAAACGCTTGACGTGGTTGTTGCAGCTGAAAGCAGTTATATCGAGTCGCTCAAGGCCTATCCCGAGTTAAGCTGGAAAGTAGAACAAGCATTGAACACCTCGAAGCTGCTGGAGCAGGTGGCCGAGAAAAAAATACAATGCACAATCAGTGATTCAACTTTATACAGTATCGAACGGCGTTATCACACCGAGCTGGAGGACAAGTACACCCTGGCAGAAGCCTCAGAACTTGCGTGGATGCTGAACAAGAACAGTGACAAGTTAAGGCAGGCGATCAACGACTGGTTTAAAGCGTATAAAAAAAGCAATAACCTCACCCGTGTGATGGACAAGTATTACGGCTTCGTTGAGATCTTTGACTACGTCGACACCCATAAACTGTTAAAGCGGGCAAAAACCCGCCTGCCAAAATACAAGAAACACTTTATCGATGCAGCCAAAAAAAATGGCATCGAACCTCATTACTGGCGGCCCAGAGTTACCAGGGTCACGCTGGGACAGTAAGCGAAAAGCCCTACCGGGGTGCGCGGTATTATGATGCTGACCCAGCCGGTGGCAAAATCACTCGGTGTCACCAGCCGCCTGGATGCCAAAGAAAATATTTATGCCGGCGCCAAATTCCAGGCAAAAATGAAACAGATTGTAGAACACGTGGACGAGCCTGATCGTACCTGGCTGGCGCTGGCGGCTTACAATACGGCAGGGGACACTTTCGCGATGCACAGGCCCTGGCCAAAGAACTCAAGCGTGACCCTGACCGCTGGCACGATATGAAAGAAGTGCTGCCGCTGCTGAGTGAAAAAAAATATTATAAAAATTTGAAATACGGCTACGCGCGTGGCAACGAGCCGGTCAGTTATGTCACACGTATCAGAAGTTACGATGAATTATTGCGCCAGTTTTTAACTAGTCTCAATCTTCCGAATTTTGTGCAGAACATCGAGATTTGATGCGCGAACCAGTAATGCAAACTATTCCCGTTTGTATCCAGCGCCCTGAACACGCGGCCCTGGGCCTCGCGCAGAAAAAAAATATGTCCCGCGACCCGGTTAGCGCTTGATCTATGTCGAT
>CAWKAL010000052.1:0-25852 GCA_963847575.1 uncultured Gammaproteobacteria bacterium | reverse complement strand
GAGCACCCGGGCATCAAAGACAAGCACTCGGCCTTCTACATCACTGGACACGTTCGATAACCCGAACCCGGAGCGCGACTACACGATTCATATCGATACGCCCGAATTCACTTGCCTGTGCCCACTCACCGGGCAACCGGATTTCGCCACCATCGAAATCGAATACGTGCCGGATCAGCTATGCCTGGAACTCAAGGCGTTGAAACTGTATTTCTGGTCTTATCGCGACCAGGGCGCGTTTCACGAAGCCGTCACCAACCAGATGCTGTCCGACCTGGTAGCTGCAGTGGCCCCGCGATTCATGCGCGTCCATGCCGAATTCAACGTCCGCGGCGGCGTTTATACCCGCATCGCCGTCGAACATCGTGCAACCGGCTGGATTGCGCCTGAACCCGTTGATTTGCCCTAGGTTCGATTTGACCATGTTTAGCGACATTGCAACAGGTACCCGGGCGCTGGCACGCGCTTTCAGCCTGCTAAACCTGCCCGGGGTGCGCGTCTACGTGATCATTCCCCTACTGATTAATTTTCTGCTATTTGGCGCCTTGATCTGGTATGGCTATAGCCTGTTCACGCCTTTCGTCGAATGGCTGATGTCCTTCGTGCCTGGATTCCTGGATTTCATCGAGTCGTTTATCTGGCTGTTTTTCGGCGTGCTGGCGGCAATAACCGTGTTTTTTGCATTCACCCCCGTGGCCAACATTATCGCTGCGCCCTTCAATGCATTAATGTCGGAAAAAATCGAGTCGGAGCTGACCGGGCGGCCGGTGTCTTCCGATACCAGTTTTATGCAGATGGCCATCGACGCCATTAGTTCGCAATTAGGCAAGCTGGTTTACATCATGCTGTGGGCGCTGGGCCTGTTTCTGATCAGCCTGATTCCCCTGGTCAATATTATTGCGCCGGTGCTATGGGTAGTCTTCGGTTCATGGCTGCTGTCACTCGAATACTTTGACTACCCGATGGGCAATCACGACCTCGTATTCGCCGAGCAAAAGCGACGCCTGGCGGAGCGGCGGGGACTCTCACTCGGCTTTGGCGGCGGGGTCATGATTATGACCAGCATCCCCATCATAAATTTCTTCGCCATGCCCGTCGCCGTCGCCGGCGCCACCCTGCTCTGGGTCGAACAGTTCGAGACGGCTGTTACCGACAATAGTCCCAAAAGCACTGAGTCACAGTAAATCCTGAAGTCACCCGCTATACCTCCGAGCGACAAACGTTACGATTTCGGACTTCACTGACACAGCCTTCTGGTTTGTAACGGGCGAATACTCCACAGGCTAAAGCCAGTGACTTCGGGTTACGGCTAAAAACCGGAATGACCGGATACTCGAGCGTCGTTTAACGGCCGAAAGCAGCAGCTTGTAACTCGCCGGTAATTCGACAATTTACCCCAAACAGGTGAAGTAGTAACAGGTGAAAACGTGATAACTTGCTGGCTGGGAAAGTTATTCATGATTATTTATGCTTCGGCATAGGCAACATTTATACATAAAAATTAATAATATATCAGGAGTATAAAATGAAAAGATTTTTAATATTCATTGCTACCGCTTTGTTCGCGATACTTGCAAACACAGCGCTTGCGGGCATTGAACTTCACTCGCATCATCAAGGCGGAAGCTGCGGAGTAAGAGCCTTTCTGTTTTTAAATCGGGCTGCTTCATTTTACAAACAAATAACGACCTGGCTCACGTGATTTTGCGAAGCGTAGCGTAGCATAATTCCGGTGCAGCGCCTTGTTAGAGGTTAGCCGGGTGGCCATTTCATTTGCCGCCCACCAAGTATGTGTATATGTAAGTGATACACGCTTTGTCCGCCGTCTGGATGCGTGTTAATTACCATCCGAAAACCATTTTTCTCCAAACCTTCCTTTTTCGCCACTTGGTTTGCCAATATAACCATTTCCCCAATTAAATCAGGCGATGCCTGCAAAATAGTTGGAATCCTCTTTTTTGGTATTACCAGCATATGTTTTGGCGCTTGTGGGTATCCATCATGAACAACATACGCATTTTTTGACTCAGCTATCCAGCGAGTCTTTGGAAGACTCTCAAACACACTAGGCTTTTCATAAAGCCTTGAAAGTTCTTCATCTGTTATGTCCGCACCAGTAGCGGTAGCTGCCAGCGCAATAAGAAATGTGAATAATGCTATTTTCATAAGTACCTCTAACGTCTATGCTAACTTGCCATTTTATACAGAGCAGAGTGAAACGTCGCGGCGTATATAATGGTCAACGTTAAGCTAATTGTTAGGCGTTTTATATAGTAGGGTTAGCGCACCATGTGTTCCGCGTCATTTCTCCAAAGTGAACTGGCTCTATCTTAGTAAATTCGATATCCCTAACCTTGCTCATGCCTCGCCATATTAAAGCATGTCCTTTACTGAAGCTGGCACTTTTTACTCTTTTTTCCCACAGTGAAATCTCTGTTTGTGTGGCTTCTCGTAAATCGCCAGCCACGCCATGCAAGCGAACAGCTGGTGGATTTTTGAAACTCCCGAATATTAGTGATTTAAGCCAAAACCATTTGCTACTGTTAACAGCTAGAACGCATATTTTTTTATTGCAACTGATATTACGCGGCATATTTTTTGTGAATTTTTCAAAATAAATACCATGCCCAGGTTTACCAAGGATTAATGAGCCTATTGGTGTTACGTGAGGCTCACCGTTTTCATTTACGGTTGCTATAGCAAAATGAAAAGAAGAACTTAATGCGCTTTTGAAAAGACTTCTTACTTCACGCCAGTTTGAAATTACATCCATAGTTTTCTCCATTTGTGTCTATTCTTTAATATGCCTAACAGTGTATTAGACAGAAGACTTGGTTTTCGGGGATAGGCAGAATTCTGCCTAATCCTTGACGGTCTTCTGTGTGGTGAATATTATTAAGTCGTTTTACAGGAGATTTTCTTTGTCCATCAAGGAGGATTGATTATGGTTAATGCCGTCGCCCGGTTCTGGGATAAATACAGTCGTAAAACAATTCCTTATGATGCACTTGATCGTGTGCGTCAGTAACTATGTGATGCGTGCAGAGCAGTCCATCCAGGCTTTCCCTGATACCCGTTCACTGTCGATTACTGACAGGAATGTAACTGATTATCCGGATGTGACTGTCAGGACATGCTACTTAGCTTCTGATAACTATCGTTTTCAAATCCCCTTACAGCTTGCCGAGCCGCGGCACTTTAATAGCGCAAATCAGGCATGACGCCTGATTTAGGTTTGCGCGCATGGACAGCGCGTCAAACCGGCGCGTAGGCAAAGTGACGTGGCTCGGGAGCCCGAAGGGCAAGCTGTGTGGGCGGCGTTTTCTTTGAGTTACTTTCTTTGTCGCTGTTGACAAAGAAAGTACTTCGCCCGTGGGTGCGACTAAATCCGATGGGATCGGATTTGAACGCGTGCTCCTACGCGGCCCGAAGGGTAAGGCACATGGATGTGCCGCATACTACCCACTACCACTGAAGTTCAAGCACACTAAAAAAGCAAAATTAGATCCCTCGCATAAAACAGCTCAGGATGACAAATCTTGACTCCGGCATGCGACGGGGTGACGGACATACATTTGTGGGTCAGCTGTGAGCCAACATGATTTAGCCCGGGTCATTACTCATGGATGATTTCATCCCATGCCGGCTGATCAAAATACTCTGGATACTGCTGCAACACGCCGACAATTCGCGGCAGGCCCTGGCCTGATAGCGGCTGCTTTTTGAGTTCGCCCGCGCCGGCTAATAAATCACCGATAAATACATGCAGCACGGCATCCGCCTGCGGCGCCAGTTTGCAATTCTCCACCAGGTATTCTACCTGGGTATTAATATGGCTGGCGAGTTTTTCAGCCTCTGGTTTTGTCAGCGCATCGTGATGAAAGGCAGGGACTGCTTTCATCACTGCGTCGTTAATACTTTGCATGCCCTGGCGTAACGGTGCATCGGTCTGCCATTTTTTGCCATGGTCCAGGCTCAGTGCTGCTGCTGCATGACCGTCATGCTGGTGCGCATCATGCGCGCCGGTTTCTGCCAGCAGTGGCATATTGATGAGCAATGACAGGCAACTGCCTGCGAGCACGCTTGATATTCTGTGATGATATTTCATAGTTTTATGCTCCGGTGTATTTAATAATGTAATCTACAAGTGTTTATTCAAAAGGCCGACCCTCGCCCGCTTCTTCATGCGTACTGCCATCGCGAATATGATAAATACGCTTGAAGGTCGGGATAATTTTTTCATCGTGGGTCACCACGATGACCGCGGTTTGATACTGCCGCGCCATTTTATTCAGAATACGTATCACCGCCATGGCGCGTTCACTGTCCAGCGGTGCGGTGGGTTCATCCGCCAGGATCACCGGTGGCTTGTTGACCAGCGCACGCGCGATGGCAACACGTTGCTGCTCACCCCCCGACAGTTCTGACGGCATGGCTTTGGCGCGATGCGCAACGTCGAGTGCTTCGAGCAATTCGAGCGCGCGCTGACGTGATTCGGCATTCGGCTGTCCGGCCAGCATGGGCAGCAATGCAACGTTATCGGTAACATCGAGAAACGGAATCAAATACGGCGCCTGGAATACAAAACCAATATTGTCGCGGCGCAAGGCACGCAGGTCCTTTATCAACCAGCCATCATCGTATATCACCTGTCCGCCCAGGGTCATGCGGCCCGCGGTCGGTTCGATGACCGCGCCCAGGCATTTGAGTAGCGTGGTTTTACCCGAACCCGAAGGCCCGATCAGGCCGACGACTTCGCCGGGACTGACCTGCATGTTGACGTCCTTTAAAGCATCCACCGCGGTATCGCCTTCGCCATAGCGCTTGCGCACACCTTCGATAAGAATGCCCCGGGTCTGCGGTTCTGTTTTTATTACGGCGTTCATATCATCCACCAATCGCTTCCGCCGGATCCACCTTGAGCGCAGCGCGAATCGCCAGCACACTCGCGAGAATACATATAATCACCACGGCGACAAAGCCGCGCATAGAATCGCCCGGCTCCAGTAACACGTACTTGGGAAACATCGGCGCCCAGATGGTGGCGGAAATTTTACCGACCACAAACCCGATCAGGCCAAGACCGATCGCCTGCTGCATAATCATGCCGGCGATCGTGCGGTTACGCGTACCGATAAGTTTGAGCACGGCAATTTCGCGAATTTTACCCATCGTCAGGGTGTAAATAATGAACGCAACAATGGCGGCACTGACAATGGCGAGAATAACCAGGAACATGCCGATCTGTTTCGCTGACGTGGCAATCAGTTTGGCGACGAGGATTTGTTCCATTTGTTCACGCGTGTACACCTGCAAACGTTTCCAGCGACGAATCGGTTCCGCGACCTGCTCAGGATTGATCCCGGGCCTGATTTGCACCAGTACCGCGTTAACAAATGGATTACTGCTTTGTGAATCGATCACCGCATCGAGCACCCCGGGCGCACCGGGCTGATTGAATGCGGGATTGGCCGAGGTACGATTGCGCTGATTAATAATGGCATCGTTATCTTTTAGAAACTGTGCTTCCTGGGCATCCTTGATGGGCACGAACACCATCGGGTCACCGCCGGACGACACCATGCGCCGGGTCAGACCCACCACCGTGTAATCATTGCGGCGAATGCGTATCACCTGCCCCAGTTTGAAACCGGTGGCGACATCTGCCACGGCTTCATAATGACTGCGCGTAATATGGCGACCGCCCAGCAGGTACCCGGGCGCACCGGGACCGCCCGGCACGATGCCGACCACCATGGCGCGCACATCACGATTGCCCTGGCGCACCTGCATGGTGAGATAGGTGACATTGGCAGCGGCCGCCACCCCGGGCATACCGAGAATACTGCGATAGACATCATCGTACAGGCTGGAGGATTCAGCATACGGGCCGAGGGTGTCTTTCTGTACTACCCAGAGATCCGCACCGCTGTTGTTCAACAACACTTTGGCGTCATCCACCATGCCGCGGTAGACGCCCGCCATGGTCAGCGTCACCCCGATCAACAATCCAAGGCCCACGCCGGTAAAAACAAATTTACCCCAGGCATGTAACACATCGCGCCCGGCCAGACTGATCATGAGGCATTGTCTACCAGTCGATCGACGATATTGATACGGCTGTGTTTTGTCAGTTCCTGTTTGCTGTACACCACCACCTGGTCACCGGGTTTGAGGCCGCTGAGAATTTGCACCCGGCCTTCCAGGTCTGTCGCCCCGGTTTCTACCGGCACATAACTGGCGGCATTGTTTTCGATTAACCAGACACCGGTGTTGCCATCGAGGCGCCTGATCGATGCATTGGGTACCACCGCGGTCGCCGCCAGTTGCGTCAGCGCGACCGTCACTTCGGCCAGCTCACCTACTGCAGGCAATGGGTCGGGCAGTTGATCAAACACCACTTTGGCAAGTATCTCTTCTGTGATCGCATCTGCCAGCGGTTCTACGCGCGCAACGCGGCCAGTGAAATCGCCCTCGGAACCTGAGCGTAATTTGATGCTTGCGATGCAGGCCTTTACCCAGCCCGCTGGATCGCAACTGGTCAAAACGAACATTGATCCAGATACTTGCCGGGTCGATGACTTCGAGCACTGCCTGACCTGCAACCACGGTACTGCCCGGCTCGACGTAACGGCCGACCACCAGGCCGTCCACCGGTGAAACCAGCCGCAGGTTACTGCGCTGTTGTTCCAGTCCCGCAGACATCGGCGCGTTGCATTTCAAGTTCTTCATGAGCGGCGTTCAGGTTTGCCCGCGCCGACGCCAGGCTGGCTACTGGCGACCTGGTGTTCCTGCGCTTTGGCTTCGGCTGCTTCAGCACTGACTGTGCCTTCCTTTATCAATGCCTGGTAACGACGCGACTGGTTGTGTGCATATTTTTCACGTGCAGCCGCATCTTTGACCTGGGCTTCTGCCGCAGTCACTGCTGCCTCGGCGCGCTTGCTAGCGGCCTGCTTCGAGGTAATTTTATTGTCCATGTCCACCGGGTCGATATCGCCGAGCACCTGTCCGGCGCGCACATGATCACCGACCTGGCTGTCGAGTCGCAACACATGACCGGTCAACGTCGGACCAATGCGATAACTGTACCTGGCTTCAACCACGCCGATACCAAACAGCGCGGGTGAGATCGGTTGATTTTCGACCCGCATGACAGTCACCGGCACCGGTGCCAGCGGGCCAGAACGTGCTACAACGTAAACAAAAGCCAGCAACAGCGGGATTAATACCAGAGACCAGTGTCAATGTACGTTTATTTATGGATAATTTTTTCATCAGCGAGCCTCGATACCTCGACGGTAGATTGCAAATGCCCCATGCACCTTGTCGCGCATCGCGCCTGTATAGCCTCCCAGTAATGACTGCATCACCAGGCCCTGGATGGTGCCTATAAATAGTGTTGCCGCTGCAGCCGCGTCCACGGCGGGATCAATTTCATTCGCAGCTTTTCCGTTTTCAATCAGCACTGCCAGACGTTCGCTGTATTTCCTGAGCAGGGTACGCGCCATGCGTTTGGCTGCAGTATCTTCCGCGCGTTGCAGTTCGCCAAACAGCATGCGCGGCACACCCGGGTGCGTGAACACAAACTCAATATGGGTCATGAATACTGCTTCGAGCGCAGCCAGTGGCGTGGGCGCCGCCCTTACGGCCTTATCGACCCGGGCCAGCAGGCGTTTTGCTACCCATGACATCACCGCCTGCCATATCGCATCTTTATTGGGAAAATGACGAAACAGCGCGCCCTGGGTCAGGTTCATGTGTTTTGCAATGGCTGCGGTGGTGATATCACCGGGGTTTTGCGTGGCAGCAAGCTCGACCACGGCCTCCACGGTCACCGCGCGGCGTTCATCAGCAGGCAGGTTTTTACCTTTAAGCGGCATAACATTCCCAAAAGATAGTAATCGATTACTATCTTAATGACAGGACGCGACAAATCAAGCAGGCATGCGTCATAAACACCCCGAATATGACCCAGGTCAAACTTACCTGGTAAGGCGGTTACAGCTTGTCCATGCCCGCTACTACATAGTCGCGTGATCGGTTTGTCAAAGGCTGGCTGGGCTGGTTGGAGTCGTAATTCGCAAAGACTGTTACGGGATGTGAGAGTGAGGAAAGTGAATAGTGAATAGTGAATAGTGAATAGTGAATAGTGAATAGTGAATAGTGAATAGTGAATAGTGAATTTTAAAATTATCTGCCGGACCGGTACTGGTTTTTTTCGTTATTCGTTATTCGTTATTCCGTTATTCGTTATTCGTTGTTCGTTGTTCATTGCTAATAACTGGTGATTGATCACTGAATACAACTGGCTGATATCAATCGGCTTGGTGAGGTAGTCATCGAACCCTGCCTCACGCCCTTCGCGAATATCCGCGTCCATGGCTTTTGCGCTGACCGCAATCACCGGGATATGGCTGGTCTGGTCCAGCTCACGCAGGTATTTGAGCGCAGCAAAACCATCGACACCCGGCAGGTTAATATCCATCAGGATAATATCCTGGCTTTGTGCTTTTACGATGGAAAAGCCCTCTTCCGCGGTTAATGCAGTTCTTACTTCAAAGTTTGCTGCGCGATCCAGTGCATCCACCACGAGCTGCGCACTCTCCGGATTATCTTCGATGTAAAGCACCTTGCGTTTTGGTGCCGGCTTATCCGTTAATGCGGTTGCACCCTGTGCTGCATCAGGCATCGAATCTACCGGCAGGGTTTCACTATCGAAGTTACATACTGGCAGTTCAATCCAGAACCTGCTGCCTTCACCTGGACTGCTGTCAACACCGATCGTTCCACCCATGGCCTCAACCAGTTGCCGGGTCACCGTGAGGCCAATGCCGGTACCTTCGACACTGCCATGACTGAATGAAAGCCGCTCGAAAGGATCAAATAATTTTTTGATGTCTGCTTCCGCAATGCCTGCGCCGGTGTCGATCACACTGAGTCGAAGTGTATTATTATCGTTGACCGTGGTTTCTATAGTCACAGATCCAGAATCACGATTGTATTTCACTGCATTACTCATCAGGTTTCTCAGCACCTGGCACAGCCGAAGATAATCAGCCCATACCCGAACCATGGGTTCACCGCTGTGATCAATCAGTGCAATGTTACGCCCGCTGGCGAGCCCTGCCTCGATCTGGCCGATGCACTCAAGCACGGCATCGTGCATAACCACCGGTTGCATATCAAGGTTGAGATGGCCTTCTTCGATACGCGACAGGTCCAGCACATCATTGATGAGATTAAGCAGATGGTGGCCAGCCTTGGTGATTTTCTGTGCAAAATTCAGGTGTGCTACCTGGCCGCTGTCCACCCGCCTGTTCTTTGGTCAGGTCCATCTCGAGCAACTGGGCAAATCCGAGTATGGCATTGAGCGGGGTACGCAGTTCGTGGCTCATGCTGGAAAGAAAAAGTGATTTGGCCTCACTGGCATTTTTTGCGTCCTGCAGGGCACTGGTGAGCGCCGCCTGGGTGTCTCTAAGATTACCGACCATGTCATTGAAACTGTTGATCAGCTGGGCAATTTCATCCTGACCCGTTGTTTCGATCCTGGTATCCAGATTTCCCATCGCCACGGCTTCGGTAGCTGTCACCAGTTTTTGCAGCGGCCTGCGTAAACTGTGGGTAATAAATACGGATATAAAAAAGGCAAATGCAAGCCCGATACTGATGAGCGCTATAAAAGCATAACGTGCATTGGTAAGTTCAGTTGAAAGCCCTGCACCGGCTGCTTCGGTCATGGTGAGCTGGATTTTGGCGATATCGTTCAGGTAAGACTCAAGTTCCAGGTACAGGGGCATCACGGTCGTTGCCATGAGGTGCGCATCTCGGCGCCAGACGCTGCCACTGAATTCGCTGATGACGGAATCCAGGTTTGCGAGATACGCCTCGCGTATAAGCTCCAGATCTTCTACGCCCTCAAGCCCCAGGTCCAGCTGCATGGCCTTCAGACGTTCTGTCTGCACGCGATTGACATCAATATATACGGTCACATTGTCAATTTCATTTATGGTACGCGTCGCCAGCGATACCCGCAGGTTGCTCATCATTTGCGACCAGCTATGGCGCATATCGGCGAGTAGCAACAATGCAGTAGTCGGAATGTTTGACTCCAGGTTGGTGTCGATAATCTGATTAATTAATCCAAGATATTCGAGTGCTAACGGGTTCAGAAGCGAAGACGCCGAGGTGATGATTGGATGGTTCAGCTCATAACTACGATTCAGTTCTACGATATCGATAGTGTGCCGGTTAATTTCGTCGATGATTTCGCTGGAACGATCAAGCTGGTACTTGTTAATCATCAGGTCCTCGGCTTCAGCATACGCATAGAGCGTAAGTATCGAGTCCTGCAAACGTTGCAAGGTGTCAGGATATTCGTCGAGGCCGGAGATGGCGTCGGTCAGTAAATATTGATGCAACTGGTTTCTTGCAGACTGGGTCAGTTTCATCGCCTTGCTGGCGGCGTTCGTTACCGGCTGGTGACGTTCAATAATTGCCGTGCCGAGACTGGCGACATGGGTGAATTCAAACAGCATATACCCCATACCTAAAATCAGTATGGAGCTCAGGATTGCAAACCCGGTGATGATCTTTTGCTTAAAGCTGAGGGCTTCGAAAAATGCATTCATACTTGAAGTATAGAGGAATTATTGTCTAATCCATATACATCATATGGATTTATAATAATCCAGCCCCTCCATACAAAGCTAACGCATATTCTCTACGAGCGACTGGTGCAGAGAAGTTTTATCAACGTAAAAGCTTATTGATGACTACCCTGCCTTGATAATATCGGCCACCCGAAACGCATTGGCATAAATCGTCCAGGTATAGGGTACGCTGCCACCGGTGGGCATGAAACTGCCATCAGTGACAAACAGGTTTTCAACTTCGTGCGCGCGGCAATCACTATCGAGCACCGAGGTGTCTGGATCGTTTCCAAATCGACAGCCCCCGGCCACCAGGTTTGCAGGCGGCGAACCACTGGCACTTGAATCGACGCGCACGGCACCCATTTGCTTTAATACCTGCTCACCTTTGTCTACCAGGTAACGACCGATTTGCAGATCATGCGGGTGATAACCGATGCGCACTCTGGCAACGGCGCTGCCCCAGCGGTCTTTGACTGCATTATCAAGACTGACATAACAGTCATCAGTCGGCAGCCAGTCGTTAAACGCTTCGAACTTCAGCGTGCGATCGGTGGTAAACCATTCTTCGAGTTTGCGTTTGAAAGGTTTGCCCCAGCGTAATTTATCGTCGCTCCACTTCAGGCCGTTGGCCTTGCCGGTCGGGTTGGGATGGGAAAACAAAAACTCGACAATACCGCCCTTGAGTCGTCCTTTACCGAGCGCTGCATCATTGATGGTGTACCAGTCATCCAGTGCGCGGTTAACAAACGGCCCGACCTGTTTAAGCGCGTTGAGTTTTTCATCCGACAGCCCGGCATAATTAAAATCACCACTGCCTGAACCGCCCGCCGAGAACAACAGGTTTTTGCCGACCTGGCCATGGTTATTGGCCAGGCCATCGGCAAACGCAGGCCCGGTTGAACTCAGTAGCAGGCGTGAAGTTTCAATCGCCTGGCAGGCCACCACGTAAATACGTGCATCGAGATATTTTTTTTCAGTGGCATTTTTATCTGTACGGGTATCGATATATTCCACCCGGCTGATTTTGCCTTTGGCATCACTGAGCAGGCGCGTGACCTTGCTGTGCGGCCGGATTTCACAATGCCCGGTGGCGACTGCACGATCGAGCAAGGCCGCGCGCGAGCTGCCCTTGGCGCCAGACGAACAACCATAGCTGCCACAATAGCCGGAATATTCACAGCTGCGCCGGCTGCCTTCGGGTGTTGATAAAATTGCGCGCGGTACGCGCAGACTGTGATAACCGAGTTTCTCGCAGGCCTGGTCAATCCAGCCTGAAACCGCATGCTCGGCTGTCGGTGGATACGGAAAATCCCCGCTGCGTGGTTCGATATTTTTATGCGGCACATATTTGCCCGAGACACCCACCACGCGTTCGACCTTGTCATAGTAGGGCGCCAGCTGCTGGTAGCTGATCGGCCAGTCGACACGATTCGCACCTGCGATCGGGCCGAACTCGCTGAGCTGATGAAAATCCACCGGTTTGAGCCGGTGAAAAAATCCGCTCATGAAATTACTCGAACCACCGACACAGTTTCCGTTCCAGAAATCCCAGCCGGATTCCGAAGTGGGTGTCGCCTCCCAGCCGCCGTTATCGGTTGCGTCCTCGATCACATGTTGTTCATCACGCAGATCGGGGGTGTAAACACTGCGCCGGCAACAGGCGAGTTCATCTTTATAAAAATCCTGTTCGTTAAACCACGGGCCTTTTTCCAGCACCACCACTGAATAACCCGCTTCTGCCAGGGTCAGCGCGACCGGGCCGCCACCGGCGCCGCTACCAATAATGCATACGTCAAAGTCTTTCATGACAACAACCGTGGAAAAGTTTTATCCAGTGGCGGCCGCGGAAAGCCCGGTACATGCTGCAACCAGGTCCAGCCACGCTGCTCAGTATTACCACCGTAAACAGGGTCAGTCAGTAATGCTTCGACAATGTATAACAACAAGGTCGACAGCCAGTTCTCACCCGCTTCGCTGGCGGCAATGCGCTTCAACACTTTATCTTTATCAGCATTGCTCAGTGCAAGAAATGATTTTTTGTACATCTGCTGCGCCATGTCTTCAAGCCAGGCCGCGCCGCGGGTAATAAATTCGCGGTCTTTCGGCGCCAGCGTGGTGTCGCTGACAACAAATTTAAGATAGCCAAGCGCGTTAATCTCACGCGCACCGGGCGCGTGGTCTTCAGCCGGGAAAAGCTGTTGTTGCACTGCATCGATTAGCGGCCAGGGATCGAGTTTTTTTGTGCCGCCTGCAGTCGCGACAGATGCTAGCGGGAACACCGCTGCCAGGCTACCCGCAGCGGCGGTGATGAGCAGCTGACGTCGTGTAAACAGTTGCTGACGCCAGTCTGATAGCTGATCCAGCTGCCGACAAGGGCGGTGTTGCGGGCGCGGTTTACGGTTCATTATTCAAATTGTCCTGCAGAGCGCGTTGAGTGACGGTAAACACCCGTCGGGCAAACAAGTTCCATAGTTATGAGGACAGTGAACATGCTAACAATGTTTCATACTCAAAAACATTTTTTGAACCGGCAGTAGAGAAAACTTTGTGTGGATGCGTTCGGCGTAAGATGCGATTCAGCTCTGGTTTCAACAAGCTCAAACGAGTCACCCAGCACTGCTGACAGTGACTCCGGGCTGTAACGCATGACTTCCAGCCCGCTGCATTTCTCAGGTCCATCCAGCGCAAAGCCGGCAATGATGGCATGTGCACCGGGTTTTAATGCACGCGTCATCGCGTGCACATAACTTGAACGATCGAGCGGATCCGTTAGAAAATGAAATACAGCTCGATCGTGCCATACCTCAAATACCGCTTCGACACTGAATTGAATTATATCCTGCTCAATCCATGTCACTGCATTCGCGCGTTCGGCGAGCCGGGTCTTCGCCTGTTCAATCGCAGCATGCGCGATATCTAACACCGTAATATTGCAATAACCTGCATCCAGCAGTCTGTCTACCAGTGTGGAAGCACCGCCGCCGATGTCGATACATGCTGCCGCCAGATCAACACCGGTGGCCCTGATCAGTTCAAGCGAACGCTCGGGATGTTGCTGATACCAGCTGACTTCAGTCGGATTTTTTTCTGAATAAACCTGTTCCCAATGCGCTTTTTTATCAATACCAGGCGCGTTGTCAGCAGGTTTTGTCATATCAACGGCGTGCTATATCAGGACCGTTTATTGTCTGATATTACGCAAAGAGAACATTGATCCAGGTCAAGCGACTTCCTTGCACAACTGTCTCTCATAACATAGCGACTGACAGACACCTGTATTGAACCAGTGCCTGTTTTGAGTCTGCGCTTAAACAAATTATCCGCACTTGGAGTCACCGCAGTTAAGACAGGTCATGCAACCGTCCATGCTGATAACGGCCTTGGTATTACACTTGTTACATAAATGCGCATTTTTAGGGAAATCTGAAACCTCACCCTTTAGTGCGCCGTTTTTACCGGGGTTATGAATCGCATCGTATTCCTTTCGCTTGGCATCCAGCATTTCTCTCTGGCAGTCATCAATGCCCTTGTCTTCAATCATGCCGATCATTTTCATATGGCATTCGATGGCATCACCAATTTCAGCCACCAGTGATGGCTTGTACTTGCCACCTTTCTTGAAGTAGCCGCCGCGCGGATCAAACACACTACGCAATTCATCAACCAGGAAGGTAGCGTCACCGCCTTTTCTGAACACCGCGGATATAATGCGGGTTAAGGCAACGATCCACTGAAAGTGGTCCATGTTTTTTGAATTAATAAATATTTCGTAGGGCCGGCGCAGCTCGTGTGCAGTGCCCTGGTTCAATACCACGTCGTTAATCGTTATATATAACGCATGTTCTGACTGCGGCGTCTTGACCTTATAAGTCGAACCGAGCAGCATTTCCGGGCGCTCGAGCTTCTCGTGCATCTGGATTATTTCAGCCGTGGTTGACTCTTCCGATGCTGGTTCAGCACTGAAATTCAAATCGACAGGCTGTGCAGCATCAGGAGTGGCTTTGGATTCAGTGACAACATCTGTATCTTTCTCCAGTACGTCATAACCGACAATTTTTTTAGTGATTTTAATAGTCATAATTCGGGCCTGTTTTTATAGTTATAGTTGTCGTTATAGTTTTGGCATGGCATCAAAACTTGCCGTAATAGCCTTCCTTCAGGGCATCGTATAAATTTGCCGCGGTATGCATCTCGCCGTCGTACTCGATTTGTTCATTGCCCCTGACTTCGACCACCGAGCCATCTTCGAGTGAAAAACGGTACGTCGTGTTAGCCAGGTCTTTCTCCTTGACCAGCACACCCTGGAAAGCCTCGGGATTAAACCTGAACGTGGTGCAGCCTTTGAGGTTTTTCTCGTAGGCGTAGAGATAAATATCCTTGAAATCTTCGTAGGGAAAATCTGTCGGGATGTTGGCGGTTTTAGAAATAGATGAATCTATCCATTGCTGCGCCGCCGCCTGAATATCGACATGCTGTTTCGGCGTGACATCATCTGCACTGATAAAATACGCCGGCAGTTGCTCATGCGGCTCGGTCGAAAAAGGCATTGCAGCCGGATTCACCAGCTCGCGGTATGCCAGCAGCTCGTACGACCAGACATCGACTTTTTCTTTGGACTTCTTGCCTTCGCGAATAATATTGCGCGAGTAATGATGCGCAAAACTCGGTTCGATACCATTGCTGGCGTTATTACCAATCGATAATGCAATAGTCCCGGTCGGCGCAATTGAACTGTGGTGGGTAAAACGTGCACCGGTTTCCGCCAGCGCGTTGACCAGGTCGGGATTGACTTCGGCAATGCGCTGCATGTAACGGCTGTATTTTGCGTGTAACACTTTGCCCTTGACGCTGTCACCGACTGTATAGCCATCGCGTTTCATTTCAGGTCGGCGACTCAGCATTTCCGTTGTCACTTCAAAGTCCTGCTCCATGATCGGCGCAGGGCCTTTTTCTTTCGCCAGTTCGAGCGCACTTTCCCAGCCATTGAGCGCCAGCGCGCGCGTGACCTTGTCAGTAAATTTAAGCGACTCTTCAGAGCCATAGCGTATGCCCATCATGGTCAGGGCCGAGCCCAGCCCGAGGTAACCCATGCCGTGACGGCGCTTGTTCATAATTTCAGTGCGTTGCTGCTCCAGCGGCAGGCCGTTGATTTCGACTACGTTATCCAGCATGCGGGTGAACACCTGCACAACTTCAGCGTAGGTATCCCAGTCGAAGCTTGCGTTGTCGGTAAACGGCTGCTTCACCAGGTGGGTAAGATTGATTGAACCCAGCAGGCAGGCGCCGTATTCGGGCAGGCCCTGTTCGCCACAGGGGTTGGTGGTCCTGATATTTTCACAGAACCAGTTGTTGTTCATTTCATTGTACTGATCAATCAGGATAAAACCCGGCTCCGCATATTCGTAGGTCGATGCCATGATCATGTTCCATAGTTTGCCGGCATCTATGGTTTTATAAATCCTGCAGGCGACCTGGCCTGTTTCGTTGACGATATAGTTGTCCTTAATTGGCCAGTCACGCCAGATCACCTGGTCAGGGTCCTGCAGATCAATATTGTGCACTGCGACTTCGTCCTTGCTTAAGGGGAACGCCAGCGGCCAGGGCGCATCGATTTTAACGGCTTCCATAAACTCGCGGGTGATCAGCAACGACAGGTTGAACTGTCGCAGGCGGCCGTTCTCGCGCTTGGCGCGAATAAAATCCATCACATCAGGATGGCCGACATCGAAGGTGGCCATTTGCGCGCCGCGGCGCCCGCCCGCAGAGGAAATGGTGAAACACACCTTGTCGTATATATCCATGAATGACAGCGGCCCCGAGGTCAACGAGCCGGAGCCCGAAACATAGGCAGCGTTCGGTCGCAGGGTCGAGAATTCGTAGCCAATACCGGCACCCGACTTCAGCGTCATGCCGGCTTCGTGCACTTTTTGCAATATGTCGTCCATGGAATCATGGATCCTGCCGGAGACGGTGCAGTTAATGGTAGAGGTCGCCGGCTTGTGCTCCTGCGCCCCGGCGTTGGAAATAATCCTGCCGGCAGGCACGGCGCCGTGCTTTAAGGCCCAGAGAAATTTGCCATACCAGAACTGCTGTTTCTCGGGTGTCTGCTCGATATCCGCCAGTGCACGCGCGATGCGGGTAAAAGTGCCTTCGAGGCACAGGTCAACCGCTTCACCGCGGTTGTTCTTGAGCTGGTATTTGCGTTGCCAGATGTCTTCAGACGCCGGTTGCAGGGGGATATCGATGCGCTTGATGGCGTCGGATGTGCGATGTTTGGCGGTTTTCATGGGAACAACTCCTGCAGTGACACCTGTATATAATCCCATTGAGCCACGGGCTACATATAGTGTTATCGTTATTATTATGTACTATATCTTGTGGATACCGGCAGATAGTTGACCAAAATTATCGACATAGATCAAGCGCTAACCGGGTCGCGGGACATATTTTTTTTCTGCGCGAGGCCCAGGGCCGCGTGTTCAGGGCGCTGGATACAAACGGGAATAGTTTGCATTACTGGTTCGCGCATCAAATCTCGATGTTCTGCACAAAATTCGGAAGATTGAGACTAGTTAAAAAACCGGCGCAATAATTCATCGTAACTTCTGATACGTGTGACATAACTGACCGGCTCGTTGCCACGCGCGTAGCCGTATTTCAAATTTTTATAATATTTTTTTTCACTCAGCAGCGGCAGCACTTCTTTCATATCGTGCCAGCGGTCAGGGTCACGCTTGAGTTCTTTGGCCAGGGCCTGTGCATCGCGAAAGTGTCCCCTGCCGACATTGTAAGCCGCCAGCGCCAGCCAGGTACGATCAGGCTCGTCCACGTGTTCTACAATCTGTTTCATTTTTGCCTGGAATTTGGCGCCGGCATAAATATTTTCTTTGGCATCCAGGCGGCTGGTGACACCGAGTGATTTTGCCACCGGCTGGGTCAGCATCATAATACCGCGCACCCCGGTAGGGCTTTTCGCTTTACTGTCCCAGTGTGACTCCTGGTAACTCTGGGCCGCCAGTAATGAAGGTTCGATGCCATTTTTTTTGGCTGCATCGATAAAGTGTTTCTTGTATTTTGGCAGGCGGGTTTTTGCCCGCTTTAACAGTTTATGGGTGTCGACGTAGTCAAAGATCTCAACGAAGCCGTAATACTTGTCCATCACACGGGTGAGGTCATTGCTTTTTTTATACGCTTTAAACCAGTCGTTGATCGCCTGCCTTAACTTGTCACTGTTCTTGTTCAGCATCCACGCAAGTTCTGAGGCTTCTGCCAGGGTGTACTTGTCCTCCAGCTCGGTGTGATAACGCCGTTCGATACTGTATAAAGTTGAATCACTGATTGTGCATTGTATTTTTTTCTCGGCCACCTGCTCCAGCAGCTTCGAGGTGTTCAATGCTTGTTCTACTTTCCAGCTTAACTCGGGATAGGCCTTGAGCGACTCGATATAACTGCTTTCAGCTGCAACAACCACGTCAAGCGTTTTCAGGTCTGTTATATCATTAACGGCTTTAACATTGCGATGGCACACCAGGTATTCATTTAACGACTGGTAAACCGGGCCATAATCAAATTCATTCTTTCGATTATCATTGACCGTCAGGCCGGCGGCTGCAATATCGCCTTCCCGCGCGCGTAATGCAGCCAGTACTGCCCTGGTGGAATCATAGACCTTGTATTCAACCTCGAGCTGCATGCTGTCGGCAAACGCCTGCGTCATATCATACTCGGGCCCGGCGAGTCGATTATCACGATCGTAATAGTAAGTTGTCGGCAGGTTTGTGGTGAGAACGATTAAGCTGCCGCGCGACCTGATTTCCTCCAGTGACGGTGGCGAGGCCGAGACATCATCGCCGGCCATGTCACAGGCCAGCAGACACATTGCAATGCCCGCGAGTGCAAGTCGCCTGACACTACTGATGATTAAATCGCATTTCGGCATAATCGTTGTTACATGCCCGGCAACATTGTCTGACCTTGCGTGTATAAACCAGGCAAGTGTCAGGCATTACCGCGACAGCGCATTGAGCCCATTTAAGATAACAACTGGCAGCATAGTACAGGATGGCACTTGAAATCAATCATGCATCGCCCATGAGCATTGCCTAATACATTGATAACATTAAGGAAGCCCTGATGTGTCATCGATGAATTATCGGCGCACGCATTCAGCGAAATGTAATTTTTACAGAATACTTCATTTTCAACCACATGCATGGCTGAAAATGGCAGCACATCAATATGCTGCAAGAAAACGTTGAATTCTTCGGCGTTTCCTTAACGAATTACCCTGCATGCGGCTGCGCAACATCACGCCGGGTAATACCGTGCAACAGTCGACCGAGTATGTCGGAACCGGTAATGACGCGTTTTTCGCCAGACCAGATAAGGATAAGATCATCATCAATAACGTCATCCACTTCAGATTTTGGATACACCTTCAGTTGTGACAACACTTTACCAAGAAGCGTCGTCGAATCAGTGACAACTATCGGTCGGTGACAATAGCTATATGGATTTAGTTTATCCTTGCCAAATAAAGCATCGCGCAAAAACCGGTTGGCATTCATACACCATGCAGGGCTGGCCCTGTTCATCCGTAATAATCGACCCACTTCTTGCCCGAGCGGTTGACCGTGCGCAGGAAATCCGCATTGGCATCGCGTTCAAAATCCGGAAACAGCGGCAAGCACTCATCTGTCGACAGCGTGATAATGCTGTCTGGATCAATGTATTCCCCTTCCTGGGTGACGAGCAATATCATCCAGCGCGAGGAAGTTCATCGCACCGATACCTTCAAGCCGACTCACATCGGATTCATCCGCATCGATATGTTTGCGAATCACCGTGTGCAGATCACGCTCCTTGAAATAACTGATGCCTTCTTTGCCCAGCCATCGATCCAGTACCAGCGCACTGGGTTTTGCCACCGGGTATAGAATGAACTGGTAAACACGCAGCAGTGGCACCAGCAGAGAACCCATGCGCATCGCATGGCGCGAAAAATAAGCCTGCGGCGCAATTTCACCCGCAAAGGTGATCAGCACAGTTGAAAAAATAAAAGCCGTCAGCCCGGCCATCACCGAGTTTGACAACAGCGTCAGCAAAACATTGATACCGACGTTGCCCCAGAGAATGGTGGTGAGCAAAAAATTGACATCCTTGACGCAGCGCCAGGATTGTGACAGCAGCCGGATTGCCAGCCGTTGCCTCCACTTCCAGGCGCAGGCGGCTGATCCCCAGCAGGGCCAGGTTCAGGCCTGAGAACATCGCCGACTGGCTGATGCACAAGGCGATACCGACCCATACAAAAACATTTACTGACACTGCATTCCATTATTTAAACCCCGATGTAGACAAGTGCAATCACGTATACTTTATCCCGAAAGGAAAACCCCGAACAGAAAACTATCATAGCTGGTAACGCACCCGATGGAACACTGGACTGAATACTCGCGTTTCTTCATCGCCCTGTTTGTCATTATTGACCCGTTTGCCGCCGTGCCGATTTTCCTGGTGTTGACCAAAACCTTTACCAGCAGAGAACAGCCGCATTGCCAACATCACCGCAGTCACCGTGTTGCTGGTACTGGTCGTCGCCGCAATCACCGGTGAAAAGCCTGCTGGTAAGGCATGGGCACCAGCCTGGCATCGTTCCGTGTCGGCGGCGGCATCGTATTGCTGCTGATGGCGCTGACCATGTTACGCGCG
The DNA here is from genome assembly GCA_963847575.1 of uncultured Gammaproteobacteria bacterium. GTDB lineage: Bacteria > Pseudomonadota > Gammaproteobacteria > SZUA-229 > SZUA-229 > JASBSR01. The sequence continues at coordinate 5,492 of CAWKAL010000052.1, read as the reverse complement.
CAGACCGACACCATGCGTACCACCCCTGCAGAAGAAGCCGAAGCCGAAGACAGGAACGCTATCGCCGTGGTGCCACTCGCGATACCGCTGCTGGCCGGGCCCGGCTCGATCAGCACTGTCATTATCCAGATGCATCGATCCACCATGCCGTTTCATGGCCTGACGGTGATCCTTACCATCGCGCTGGTGTGCATCCTGCTCTGGCTGGTGTTACGCATGGCGACGCTGATTGGCAAAAAACTCGGCCATATCGGGCTGAACATTATTAACCGCCTGTTCGGGCTGATCCTGGCGGCAATTGCAGTGGAAATTATGGCCAACGGACTCAGGGAACTGTTTCCTGTGCTTACCGGCTAAGGTATTAAGCGCGGCAGCTATAGCAACAGCTTCGATGATGCCAACAGACAAAACACTTGCGACCGGACACCCGATGGGCTGGTGCTGGTCGCAGAGGCGGAACGCCGTGGCTGTGCGGAAGGCTTTTTCATTTCACTGATGTATCAAGTTTGCATAGCTGAATTGAATGCTTCACTGAAAACAAAATTTTCATCCCAGCCCACTAACCCAGCAGCGCATTAAGATGTGCAACAACACTGCGGCCGAGTGCGGACAGGGCATAACCGCCTTCCAGCACCGAGACGATTCGTCCGTGTGCATATTTATCCGCAATTTTTTTTATTTCATGGGTCACCCATGCAAAGTCCTGCTCATGCAGATAGATGTCAGAAATATCATCTTCCGCATGCGCATCAAAACCCGCGGAAATTAAAATTAACTGGGGCCGAAACTTCTTCAGCCTGGGTAACCAGCCTGAAGTTACCGTCTTGCGAAAAACCTTGCCATCCGCACCTGCGGGTAACGGCATATTGACAACATTATCAGCGACGCTGTCTCCGCCGGTGTAAGGATAAAACGGGTGCTGGAAGACCGAACAAAACAGAACCCCCGGTACGTTTCGAAAAAATATCTTCTGTGCCGTTACCGTGGTGAACATCAAAATCGACAATCGCTACACGCTCCAGCTGACGCGCATGCCGCGCATGTGCCGCACCGACTGCAATATTGTTAAATATGCACAAGCCCATGGATTTGTTATGTCCGGCATGATGGCCGGGCGGACGCACATTGCAAAAAGCCGCCGTGGTTGCGCTGGTCATCACCAGATCGACACCCAGCACGACTGCACCTGCTGCACGCAGGGCAGCGGATAAAGAATGCGGATTCATGCTCGTCTCCGGGTCGAGCCCATGCCTGGCCCTGCTCTGGCGACTTGCTGAAAACATAGTCAACAAACTCTGCATCATGCACCCGACACAGTTGCTCACGCGTAGCCAGCGGTGCATCATGGTGCTGTAAAACCAGGTCAAGACCGCTGGCGAGTAGCTGATCCTGGATGGCACTCAACCGGGCCGGGCTCTCGGGTGGATGATGCCCATTTCGTGCAGCGCACAATCTGGATGTGAAATTAAGGCGATTGACATAAACCGTTTCCACTGACCCTTGTCACAAGCGGAACTCGCATATAAGCATACTATCAGGCCGATACAGGATCAGATATGGGAACACATTTTCTAGACCACTTTTTCTCGCCACGTGCGATAGCGGTATTCGGCGCCAGTGAGCACGACGAGACCGTCGGCGGCCGCGTCTTCGATAACCTGCGCAATAGTGGGTTCACGGGTCCGATCTATGCGATCAACCCGAAATACCCGCAACTGGATCAGCACCTGTTACGCGACCATAAACGACATTGATCATCCCGTCGATCTCGCGATCATCGCGACGCCGGCGCAAGACCGTAGCGGAAATCATTCACGCCTGCGGTGAACACGGGGTCAAATCGGCCATCATATTTCCGCCGGTTTCGGCGAAGGCAACGGCCACGGTGCCGGCCTGCTCAGGGCCGCGCTGGAGGCGGCGCGTCAGTACCGCATGCGCATTCTCGGGCCCAACTGCCTCGGCCTGATCCGGCCCGCAGCGGGCATGAACGCGACCTTCAGCAAAAACACCGCAACGCGCGGGCATCTCGCGCTGGTGTCCCAGTCCGGCGCGCTGTGCACATCGATACTCGACTGGGCCGTCGCCCACGATGTGGGATTCTCCGCGATCGTGTCGCTGGGCAACGCCGCGGACGTCGACTTCGGCGATGTGCTGGATTACCTCGCGCAGGACCGCAGACGCAGAGCATCCTGCTCTACGTGGAAGGCATAAGTGATGCGCGCAGTTTCATCAGCGGTCTGCGCATCGCCGCCCGAATGAAGCCGGTGATCGTGATTAAGAGCCGGCCGCCATACCGAAGGATCGCGCGCCGCCGTTACGCATACCGGCGCGATGATAGGTGCCGATGATGTGTTCGACGCGGCTCTGCAACGCGCCGGTGTGGTTCGCGCAATGACGATCGAGCAGTTGTTTGCCGCGGCCCAGTTGCTGGCCAGCGGACACCGGGTCAACGGTAACCGACTTGCGATTGTTACCAATGGCGGCGGCCTTGGCGTGATGGCGACCGACCGTGCGATTGATCTGAATGTCGCGCTGGCGTCCTTATCAGCAGCCACGCTGACACAGCTCGACAAAGTACTTCCAGCCGCATGGTCACATGCGAATCCCGTCGACGTGCTGGGTGATGCCACGCCGCAGCGCTACCAGGCCGCGGTCAAATGCTGTCTTGACGATGCGGGCGTGGACGGTGTGCTGGTGATGCTTTCGCCCCAGGCCATGACCGATGCAGTCGGCGTGCGCACAGGCCGTGATTGATGCGCAACAGACCAGTAAAAAACCGGTATTGACCTGCTGGATGGGCGCACAACAGGTCGAAGCCGCGCACAGACTTTTTTCACAACACCACGTATCCAACTTTGCCAGTCCCGAATCATGCGTCGAAGCCTTCGCTTATCTTGCCAGTCACTACCAAAACCAGCAGTTACTCATGCAGGTGCCCGGCCCGCTGGCAAAACGCAGCGAACCCGATGTCGATGGCGCACGCCTGATCATTGAAAGCGTACTCGCAGACAAACGAAGCGTGTTGTCGATGTCAGAATCCAAAGCACTGCTGCATGCTTTTGCCATCCCCGTGACACTGAGTATCGAATGTGACTCGGCCAACGAGGCACTGGTTGCGGCAGACTCGATGGATTTCCCGGTGGCGATGAAAATTAATTCAGCCGATATCACACACAAATCCGATGTCGGTGGTATCAGGCTGAACATCAGTAATGCGCAAGCGGTACGCCAGACCTACCATGAATTACTCGAGCAAGTACAAAGCAGGTATCCCGAAGCAAAAATCAAGGGCGTCACTATCGAATCAATGTACAGAGCCCGCACATGGCCGGGAACTGCTGATCGGCGTCGATCCGCGACCCGGTATTTGGGCCTGCGATTACCTTCGGCGCGGGAGGTGTGCAGGTAGAAGTCATGCGCGATCGCGCAATTTCGCTGCCGCCATTGAATACTTTTCTTGCAGAAAAAATGATTGGCCAGACACACATCGCTCGCCTGCTAGGAAACTTCCGTAACTATGCCTGCCGTTAAACTGGATGCCATCGTGCAAGTATTGCGACGTGTCTCGGAAATGGTTTGTGAGCTGCCGGAAATAACCGAGCTGGATATTAACCCGCTGATTGCCGACGAAAACGGCGTCATGGCACTGGATGCGCGCATCGTGGTAGAACACCTGTCACCATCGTATGACCGCTACGCCCACATGGCGATTCACCCCTACCCCAGCCACCTGGTTTCGACGTGGCAACTGGCAGACGGCACCAGCATTACAATTCGCCCGATACGCCCGGAAGATGCATCGATCGAACAAAGCTTTGTACGCGAACTTTCACCCCAGTCAAAGTATTTTCGTTTCATGCAGGGCCTGAGTGAACTGACCCAGCAGATGCTGGTGCGCTTTACCCAGCTGGACTACCATCGCGAACTCGCCATGATCGCAGTGCTCGAGGACCCCGAGCATGAAACCGAACTGGGGGTCGCGCGTTATGTCATGAACCCGGATGGCAACAGCTGTGAATTTGCATTAGTCGTTGCAGATAAATGGCAACACAGGGGGATTGGCTCCCGCCTGATGAGCACACTGATTGAGGCTGCTGGTCAGCGTGGTTTCACCAGCATTGAAGGTGAAATACTCTGCAGCAACCATCATATGCTGGCGCTGGTTGAACACCTTGGGTTTAGCGTCCGTACCAGTACCGACCCGAGTATCAAGCTGGCTACCCGGCGGCTATGAATAATCCACGGAACAAGCATCGATACGCTTATCGATACAAATAAAACTATTCACGCAAATTAAACACATACCCTTGCTGGCAAGTCCTGTCAGACTGAGCATTATCCAGGCAATACTTAACTATCCTCCCTTAGCTTTTCTGCAACTTCTTCATCAGACGCGGGCGTATTCGTCGCCGGCGCATTCGTCACTGCTGCCACGGTTTCAGGCGCGTGCACGCCTGCAACGGTGTATAACTCACCGAGATTGCGCATGGCCTTGACCATCTGGCGTACCATGCGCCGAATCCGGCTGTTCTGTTCGAGCACATTGATCATCAGCGGAATCGGTATGCGCAACTCGGCACCGGCGAGAAGCAAGGCCGCCTTGATATCATCATATGAATTCTGAACCTGCAGCAATTGTGCATCACAGGCCGCAAACGAAAACGCCTCTTCTTCCGGGTTTGCAAGCTTCATCAACGCAACCACATCAGCACGGTAGTGCGCCAGGCCTTGCGTTAAGCTGGTATCTGTAATGGCTTCGAGTTCTGCCTGCGCACTGACTATCGCCACCGACTGCTCAGCACAGGCGAGCAGATGTTGTTCAGCACGAAGTACTGTCGCCAGCTGCTCGGCAACTTCTTCACTGAGCACGCCTTTTTCCAGCTGGGTAATAAATACAGCGACTGCCTGGGAAAGTTTTTGTGCCACCGCATAATCAGCTGAAATACGTTTTACACCGACAAATTCAGTACTTAACGCCTCCAGCGCCATGCGTCTTGCTACCCCGGCAATGCGTGACAATTCGAGCGCAAGTGCATTCATCGCCAGCATCGGTGATACCGCGACTGTTTTGTCGAGATAGCGTGGCCGCGACTCAACTTCTTCCTGGGTAACAAAACGGGTGTCGAGGAACCGCGCCAGGCGACTGCTTACAGGTAGCATTAATAACACGCCAAGAATATTAAACGTAGTGTGAAACAAGGCCAGTGTCACCGCGGGAATATCTTCCAGCCCCAGCAGGTGGCCCGTGGTCTGCACGACCCAGAACAACAACGGCAAAATCATCAGTGCGACGACAGCCGTGCCCAGGTTGAAAACAATGTGCGCGGCTGCAACGCGTTTTGCATTCGGGGTAGCACCGATCACGGCAAACGCCGCAGTGGTCGTGGTGCCGACATTCGCGCCGATCACCATCGCGGCAGCAGCATACAGACCGACTATGCCGCCGGTGGCCGCGGTCAGCGTAATCGCAATCGCGGCACTGGATGACTGGG
>CAWKAL010000051.1:0-8049 GCA_963847575.1 uncultured Gammaproteobacteria bacterium | reverse complement strand
CACCAGTAAATACACTGTGCGGTCATCGTAGGCGATGCGTGCTTTATAGCCCGTCTTGGCGAGGATAAACCAGGTGAAGAGTGACTGCTGATTCTGCGCACCTGGATAAACCTGGCCTGCGGTTTGATTGACCAGCAACACATACGCCCAGTCATTCAACTGCAATGCAGTACGTTGCGCTTCAAGCTGGGCAATCAAGGCATCATAATCAGCCTTGCTCAGCGCTGACCAGAAACCACTGACTGCGTTCTTGTCGATACGTTGCGCCAGCGATGTTTTCAGCTTGTCATCATAGTAGAGCGTTATCGGCGTACCATAAAAACTAAAATTGATGCGACGGCCTTTCAATACAGTCGTCGGTTTCACCGGCGGTGGTGCAACTGGAACAGGCGCTGGCACGGGCACCGGCACGATTATTACGGGCGCGGCAACAGGTGCAGGCGGTGCAACCGGTTCTGCCACGGGTGTTTCTGGTTGTGGCACTGGCGCTGGCACTGGCTCAGGTGTCGCCACCGGCATCACCACGGGCTTCGGTGCCGGGTCTCTTTCAAAACCTTTTAACAACTGCATTTCTGTCCAGTGCATTTTCAGGAACGCGGTAAACTCCTTGTCGCGCTTGTCTTTATATTCCTGGAATGACTGTGCCTGTTGCTGCTTCCATTGTAAAAATTCATCATTCGCGAGGGCCTGCGGTGTCAGCATAGCGCCAAACAATAATAGCGCCAGTCCTCTGCACGCCGCGCTGGCGGACAGCCTGATGTTTCCTGTCGGTGTTTTTCATAGCGTTCTTTCCTACAAAAAAAGCCGACACCCGTGACGGACGCCGGCTTTTCATTTAACCCATTACCTGTAGTGTCTTACTGTTTCATATTGGCAATCGATGACGCCAGCTCGTCCTGACCTTTCTGGGCCTTGAACTGCTGCCACAGTGCCCTGTCATTATTCATGCTGGTGCGCAGCGCCTGTTCAGCTGCCGCCGCGGTTGCACCGTCATCCATGCCGAGTAATACATAGAGCGTACCGTTCGGGCTGGTTCTGGTTTTGAATACCTTGGTGCCCACCAGGGTCTGGTCAGTTATCTGCTTGGTGACCGAGGTATTCACCTTGTCTACTGTCTCGCTGTCAGCCGCACCCGTAGTTTCAGCATATTGCTTGACCATGTTCTGCACCTGCACTTTCATGCGTTGTGCGAGTTGAACACGTGCGTCTGTGGCCGCCATGTTTTTCATGAAACCGTGACCGGCTGCCGACTTGTCCGCCGATCCAACGGCTGATACGGCAATACCGTCTACAGGCTCATCACAGACCCAGCCTGGTGCTGACGTATCCGTCGCATCCGGGAATACGCAGTCAGGGGCGGCCTGCTTGACATCGTTGCCGCCGCAGGCAGTCAACAGTACTGCCAGCGAAACACTACCTGCAAGCTTGACGTTGTTTTTCATGTTCATATCCATCCTCTTCAGTTAATTATTTGTTATCTTTCTGATCTATATGCGGAATATTCATCAATGTATATGCCAGGAACCAATCGTATTCAAATCCAGCGCCCAAGTCTAATGTAAATTACATTAGTATTTGTTAATCAATTCACAGATCCTGTCCGGTTCGGGCCAAAACCAGGCGCTTCCACCTAACTATGTGATTTAATTCATACTATTCGAGCACGCACTGCATTCTGTCGATGCAGTGCACGATTTAAATCATGCAAAAAAAACGGGGCGCATGCCCCGTTTTTTGGTGTGTGCTTGCGGTCGTGCTTATTTTGCACTTTCCTGCGCAACCAGAAAATCGACCACCTCGAGCATTTTCTCATACGTGCCGGCCATGCTGCCCGTGGTCATATACTTGCCATTAATAATCAACGTTGGTACACCGGTAATATTGTATGTTGACTGCCTGCTAATAGCCTTGCGCAGGCTACCGTCCACCGCAAATGAGTTATAGGCATCCGTAAATGCTTTCTTATCAATGCCATTTTTAACCAGGAAACTCGTCATATCATCCAGCGTATTCAGGTGTTTCCTGTTTTTGTGTATTTCTTCAAAAATTTTGCCATGCACCTGTTCAAGTTTGCCCATCTGCTCCAGCGCAAAATAGGTTCTGCCCTGAACCTTCCACTCGGGACGAAACACTGCCGGAACTCTGACAAATTCGACATTGGCCGGTTTTGAGGCAACCCATTTACTGATGAACGGCTCAAAGCTGTAACAATGCGGGCAGCCGTACCAGAAAAATTCCAGTACTTCGATCTTGTCACCTGATGTCACGGTCGGCTGAGGCACAGCCTTGTATTCTTTGCCTTCGGTAAATTTTGCAGCGTTAGTCACGCCGGCTGACATGCCGATTGTTGTTAACACCAGCACCAGGGGAAATAAAATTTTTCGCATCGTTTTCTCCAGTGATCTCGCGCCGCTTATGGCACGACTCTGTCTATATTAATACTGATAACATCTTTCGCCGAATTTACATCATTGACCGGGTACTCGCCAATATAGTCGCCGCTTTGCGCAATCGCAGATCCAGATCGACTGATACGCGCAGCTACTATGACACTGGGGAACGCACTCAGGTTCATTCCATCTATCATCGCCATGCTGTCGTCGAGCGTAACACTTGTCGGTAACGCGGCGAGGCTAAGGCGCTGTACTGCCAGCGGCATTTTCGGGCCCTGTGCGGCTTTTGCGTAGACAAACACGACATCACCCGGACTGAATTTTTCACGCGCCTCATCACTGACGCTGACATTCACCTTGAGTGCTGCACTTGCAGTGGCAGTTGGTTGTACCGGCGCAGAGCTGCCTGCATCCGCCTGCAGCAAGACGGCCACCTCCGGCACATCTTCGCCGCGCGCGATAAGTTCTGCGCGCGCTTTATCAATATAAAAACGGATCGACTTGTTTACATCGGCATCTTCCTGTGCAATAGATGAAAGCCGCGACAGGTGTTCAATGCTTTCGCGATAATTGGCATGCTGGAATTCAGCCACGCCCGCAAACCACAATGCATTTATGTTATCGGGTTCGAGCGCACTGGCACGCATCACCAGATCGCGCGCTTCATCGTTAAATACCTGGTTGTTCGACAGCGCGAGTGCTTCAGCTTTTTCAAGCATGAGCCGGGCATTCGGCTGTAGTTCGATTGCACGTGTGAACGCCTGGGCCGCCTCATCGTAGCGCCTCAAATGTTTATACGCGCGTCCCAGCATGCTCCATTCCTTCACACCGGCATCATTCTGCTGCACAAACTGCTCGAGCTTCAGCGTCATCTCTTCAACGGACGGCACCTGCTGTTGTTGTTGCTGCGCCAATTGTTGTGCCTGTGGTGCAGTTGACGCCTGTTGATTTGCTGCATGCATGCCGATCTGCATATACAGCAGCATCGAAAATGCCGGAACGAATACAGCGATTGAGAGCGCCATTGCCGGGCGCCTGATCATGCGCATGGCATAATGCTCGGCAGCTGTGCTCTTGCTTTCTTCTGGAATATTGTCGAGCAGCTCGTGATCAAGTTCCTGCCGCGCAATGCGGTAATGTTCCTGGTCGATCCTGTTTTCAGCGAGGTCGGCATCAAGCTCGATTAACTTCTCCTCATGCAGGCTCAGGTTGCTTTCCTTGTATGCTATCGAGCTCAGACCGCGCACGCGCAGCAGCGGATATATCACCAGGCTGATTGCAAGCAGCAGCATCAACAGCATCAAGCCCCAAAATATAAAATTCATTTGCCTGTTCTCAGTATATTATTTGAAATAATTCGCGGGTATTTACGGAGTGGTTCTTATTTTAGATCGCGACCCTGCGCCTTTAATTCTTTAAGCCGTTTTATTTCTTCGTCGCTCATCTGGTCAGCATCTTTGCTCTTCTTCTGGCCGCGGATGAATGCAAGTGCATAATAGACACCGATTAAAAATACAATCATTGGACCAAGCCAGAGCAGGACCGTTTGCGCCTTGAACGGCGGACGGTACATTACATAGTCGCCGTACCTGTTTACCATGAACTCAACGATTTCGTCCTCGGTTTTTCCCGCGCGTAACATCTCGTACATTTCAGTACGAAGGTCCTGCGCCAGGCCTGCATTGGAATCAGCAATCGACTGGTTCTGACAGACCAGGCAACGTAATTCATTACTCAACTTGTGAAACAATGCTTCCTGCTCGGGCGAATCAAAGGTAAACGTCACCATGGGTTCTGCACCGGCATTAGTCGCAAGCAGCAGTAGCGCAGCAGTTAACAAACTTATCAGGGTTTTCATGTGGCTGATCCTTGCATCTCTGCACGCAGTTGTTTTAGCAGGGGCATCAGGCTGTCTTCAATATAGGCTTCATCAATCGGCCCAATGCGCTTTTCACGTATCACGCCCTTATGATCAATCACGAAAGTTTCCGGCGCGCCGTACACGCCCCAGTCAATTCCCACGCGGCCGTCGAGGTCTGATAAAACCTGCGCATAAGGATTACCCAGCTGCTGTAGCCAGGCCGTGGCATCGGCCACTTCATCTTTATAATTAAACCCGATTACACGAACACCGTTCTTTGCCAGCCACTTGATGGCTTCGTGTTCCTGCCGGCAGGCGAAACACCAGCTGGCAAATACATTCATCAGTGTGATGTTGCCCTTGAAATCTTCCTGGGTAAAACGGCCATCGGCATTTAACAACGGCAATTCAAACGTGGGCGCGGCCTTGCCTATAAAAGGCGAAGGCACCAGCCGGGGATTCAGCGTTAAACCGATTCCCAGAATGACCACCAGCAAAAAGAAAAAAATTAATGGCAGAAAGCGGCGCAGTTTTGATTTGTTTGCGCCAGACGTGTTCGCAGTTGATGAATGTGCATCAGACATAAGGATCAGACTTCTGTGAATTAACGACCGGGAATTGATTCAACCGTAACATGCTGCACACCTGCAGCCTGTTTCAGACGACGGCGATAACGCTTGTCACTGACCGCGAGCACACCGCCCAGGGTCATTAAAATTGTGCCCAGCCAGATCCAGCGAATCATCGGTTTGTAATACAGGCGCAAACTCCAGGCGCCACCGCCGAGTGGCTCACCCATGGCGGCGTACAGATCGCGGAACAAACCGACATCAATAGACGCTTCTGTCATTGAATTGTCCTGGCCCTTGTAGATGCGCTTTTGCGGTGCCAGCTCTGCGATTAATTTACCGTCCTTGCGGACTTCAATCATGCCTTCATCAGCGACATAGTTTGGCCCCTGCACCTGGTGTGTGCCGAGGAACACAAACTCGTAGCCCTTCAACATATAACCGTTACCCGGCTCCATGCGTAAATCTTTTTCGACGTTGTAGGTCATCACCATGGTAATGCCGAGCACGAAGCAGGCAATGCCCAGGTGCGCAAGTGTCATGCCGACAAATGACAACGGCATACTGGTGGCACTGCGCCAGCGCTGATAAAAACCGTACAGCGTAGTGAGGCCTACCCAGAACGCTGCAGCAACACCCAGACCGGTCGCAATCGGCAGGCTGCCATCAAACATAAAGGGAATCACTGCACCGAGCGAAAGTGATATAGCCAGTAGTACGCGCAACTGCCTGGCGACACGCGCAGGGTCTGTCACCTTTCCAGCGCACAAAGGGCCCGATACCGATCAGGACCAGCAGCGGTATGCTCACCAGTGCAAACATGGTGTCAAAGTACGGCCGACCGACAGAAATTTTTCCAAGCGAGAGCGCATCCAGTACCAGCGGATAGAGCGTGCCGACAAACACGGCCACGGCCGCTGTCAGCAAAATCACGTTGTTCATCAATAACGCAGTTTCGCGCGAGAACCAGTCAAACCGGCCACTGCTGCTAACCGATTCTGCGCGCCATGCATACAGCGCCAGCGAACCGCCAACCACGATGCAGAGAAATATCAGGATAAACACACCGCGTGCAGGATCCGTGGCAAATGCATGCACCGACACCAGCACACCCGAACGCACGATAAATGTGCCGAGCAGGCTCAGCGAAAACGCCAGTATCGCCAGCAACACCGTCCAGCTTTTAAACACACCGCGTTTTTCGGTACTGGCCAGCGAATGAATTAACGCGGTACCGACCAGCCACGGCATAAAGGACGCGTTTTCGACCGGGTCCCAGAACCACCAGCCGCCCCAGCCGAGTTCGTTATACGCCCACCAGCTGCCGAGCGCGATGCCGATGGTCAGAAAACTCCACGCAATTGTTGTCCACGGCCGTGACCAGCGCGCCCAGGTCGCATCCAGTTTGCCACCGAGCAGTGCAGCCACGGCAAATGCGAATGCCACCGAAAAACCGACATAGCCCATGTAGAGCATCGGCGGATGTATCGCCAGGCCCGGGTCCTGCAGCAAAGGATTTAATGAATTACCATCCAGCGGCGCCGGAAAAATTCTTTCGAATGGATTGGAAGTGAACAGCATGAAGGAAAGAAAACCAACGCTGATCATTCCCATCACTGCCAGCACGCGCGCCACCATGACATCCGGCAGGCTGCGACTGTACACCGCGACCGCGGTGGTCCACAGACTTAATATCAGGCTCCACAATAATAACGAGCCTTCGTGCGATCCCCACACACCCGAAATCCGGTACAACAGGGGTTGCAGCAGGTTGGAATGTTGCGACACATAGAGCACGGAAAAATCGTGCACGATAAACGCATGGGTTAACGCGGCGTACGACAGGCCGATAAACAATAACTGGGTGAGTGCAGCCGGACGTGCCATGGCAACCATCGCGGCATCGTTTCTCGCCGCACCTATTAGCGGGATAACACTAAGCAATATAGAAATTGCGAACGCAACGATAAGCGCAAAATGCCCGAGTTCTGGAATCATATTTCAGTCCTGGTTAAATTTTATTCGCGCCAGCTCTGCCAGCCTCGTCCGCCGCCTTGAGCGCAGCGGCGACTTCAGGTGGCATATAATTTTCGTCGTGCTTGGCAAGAACTTCATCAGCGACGAACAATCCTTCGCTGTTGATACTGCCCATGGCCACAATTCCCTGACCTTCGCGGAACAGGTCGGGCAAGATGCCGCTGTAGCTCACCGGCATAGTTTCTGAATTGTCCGTCAGGGTGAACTGCACATTGAGGCCCTGTTCGGCACGCACCACGCTGCCGGCGACGACCAGGCCACCAACACGGAATGCACGCGTCGTCGGGTGCCTCACCCGCTTTCACCTGGGTCGGGCTGTAAAAATACAGCAGGTTTTCTTCAAAGGCAGAAAGCCCGAGTACGGTAGCGACGGCAACGCCGAACAGCACCATGATCACCAGTAATTTTCTGCGACTACGTTTGTTTTTCATAAATCACCCACTAACTATTTTTGCAGCGATGCTTGCTGCGACTGTTGTTGCTCACGCCTGCGAGCGCGTTTTATGCGGCGGATTATCAGCTTGCGCTGGCGCAAGGGCAGCACCATATTGGCAATCAGCACGACCGCGGTTATGCGCATAGGACGACCACACAAAGGTGGCATAACCACCCATGGCAAAAAACTCTGACCAGCTAAATTCGGAACCATTCATAATTTGGCTTTATAGTTTCTCAATCAATTCGCGCACCCAGCGACGGCTGCGATCCCGGTAGAGCACTTCATTGCGCGCCCGCACCAGCACTACCGCGGCGTAAAACAGCTTGAACGCCAGCGCCATCAGCAGCAAGGGGATCAGCATATCGATATGGATCGATGGCTTGTCCATCTTGGCCACGGTGGCGCCCTGGTGCAGCGTGTTCCACCATTCTACCGAATAATGGATGATGGGAATATTAACCACACCGACGATGGCGAGCAGGCCGCTGGCCTTGTCTGCACTGCGCTGGTCTTCGATGGCCGACTGCAGCGCCATGTAGCCGAAATACAGGAACAGCAATATCAGTTCCGAGGTCAGGCGCGCATCCCACACCCAGTAGGTGCCCCACATCGGCTTGCCCCAGAGCGAGCCGGTGACCAGCGCGATAAAAGTGAACGAAGCGCCAATCGGCGCGCTGGCCGCGGCAATCATGTCGGCGAGGCGGATTTGCCAGATCAGGCCAATGGCGGCAGAAACCGCCATCACTACAT
>CAWKAL010000050.1:0-3513 GCA_963847575.1 uncultured Gammaproteobacteria bacterium | reverse complement strand
AAGCCCGTGGTGATGCCGGTGGCGACGCCTGAGCCAGTGCCAGTGCCAACCAGAAACACCCGTGGCAGAACCGGTTGCACCGCCTGCTCCTGTTGCCGCGCCCGTAATAATCGTGCCGGTGCCCGTACCAGCGCCTGTTCCAGTGGCGCCACCGCCGGTGAAACCGACGACTGTATTGAAAGGCCGTCGCATCAATTTTGTTTTTTATGGTACGCCGATAACGCTCTACTATGATGACAAGCTGAGAACATCGCTGGCGCAACGTATAGACAAGAACGCAGTCAGTGGTTTCTGGTCAGCGCTGAGCAAGGCTGACTATGATGCCTTGATCGAACAGCTGGAAGCGCAACGCACTGCGTTGCAGTTGAATGACTGGGCGTATGTGTTGCTGGTAAATGAAACCGCAAACCAGGTTTATCCCGGGGCGCAGAATCAGCAGTCACTCTTCACCTGGTTTATCCTCGCCAAGGCGGGTTATAAAGCGCGCATTGCCTATGATGAGCGCACAGTGTATTTACTGGTACCTACAAACCAGCAACTGTATTCCACGCCCTATTTCACCTTTGATAATTTGCGTTATTACGCTGTGCGGTTTGACGGTCGCGACCAGAAGCTGGGCAGGGTGTATACCTATGACGGAGAATATCCGGGCACGAACAAACAGCTCGATATGGTGCTCAACCGGGACATGGTGGTTACCGACCATCCCGCACGGCGTAAGTTGTCATTCGAGTTTGAAGGCAAGCGCTATGACATTGATGCTGCCTACGATATAAAACGGGTGGATTTCCTCAACACCTATCCGCAGCTCGACCTGGATATTTATTTCAGTTCTAACGTCAGTTCCACTGCCGCATCGCCTCTGTTGCAACAGTTGTCTGCTGATATGCAGGGCATGAGTCAGCAACAGGCAGTCAATTTTTTGCTCAGGTTTGTGCAGTCTTCATTAAAGTACAAAACGGACGAGTCACAGTTTGGTAAAGAAAACTACCTGTTTCCCGAGGAGACGCTCTACTATCCGTACTCGGATTGTGAAGACCGTTCGATCCTGTTTGCATGGCTGGTAAAACAACTGCTGGGGCTGGAAGTGGTTGGCCTGGATTATCCCGGCCATGTCGCAACTGCTGTGAATTTCACTGACAAGGTAAATGGCGATGCCATTACATACCAGGGCAAACGGTATGTGGTGGCGGACCCGACGTATGTGAATGCATCTGCGGGGACGACCATGCCTGATTATATAAACAGCAAACCGAAAATAATCAGGATACAGTAATTTTTACAGACTATATAACAGGCCGGGCCGTGGTGAAGGTTGCAATAGCGATTTCACCACGGCCTTTTTATGTCACTCGTGTTTGTTGTCCGGAAGCACGATCGAAGGATCGACACTGCGCAAGTGAAGGTCGCGTTGCGGGAACGGAATTTCGATAGCATTATCGCGCAGGGATTTTTCAATAGCAAAATTCAGATCACTTAGCGTGCTCAGGCGCTTGTCCACATCCGTTATAAAACAGCGCAGTTCAAAGTCCAGCGAGCTGTCGCCAAAACTCCGGAACAGAACCCTGGGTGGATTTACAGTCGTGCTGTCTTTTATAACCAGGGGATGTTCTTTTGCACAATCGAGCAATACCTTCTTAACCAGCTGCGGATCAGATCCATAAGCAACACCAACAGGTATGGTGACACGTCCCCACGAGTCATGCAGCATCCAGTTTGTGACCTGGTTAGAAATCAGTTCAGAATTTGGAACGATCACATCGGCGCGATCGAAGGTTTCGATTTGTGTAGAACGGATGCTGATTTTTCGTACATAGCCTTCAGTTGCGCCGACCACGATCCAGTCACCGGTTCGAATCGGGCGTTCGAACAATAAAATAAGGCCTGAGACAAAATTATTGACGATGTTTTGCAGGCCAAAACCAATACCGACTGAAAGCGCGCCAGCAATCAACGCCAGGCTGGTGAAGTCAAAACCGGCGATTGAAAGGCCGAGCAGGGCGGCAATCATTACACCAATATAACCACTGATGGTTACAACAGCTTCACGACCGCCATGGTCAAGATCCGTGTGGCGAACCCACTTGGGCAAAGTGTCCTGGCGGAACCAGCGCACAAACGTAAGCAATACCGCAAAAATCGCGATGCCAAATGCAATCTGGAACGGCAGGATACGAATTTCGCCAATCGAAAAACCGTCCTTGAGAACTTGCAGAAACAGGCTCCAGCCACTGTCTGAATAACGCCATAGCTGCAGCATACTTAGTATGAAAAACAGCCAGACGGTCATCGCGCTCAGCAGGCGTATCCACAAGATGCCGGGAATCGACTGGTTCTTTTTAAGTTGTAAGCGGCTGCGCAGGCGGTTGGCCCAGCGGCGACGTCCGACATCAAGCGAGTCGAGGGTGTCCTGCAAGAGCGCATTCACCAGCCATAATGCAATCCCCAGCAAGATACTGCCAAATATACCCATGAACAAATAGCCGGCAAGATTGCGGTAGCCTGCAAGTTCTGCCAGCAGTGACACTATAAAAGTAATGCTGACCAGGCTACGCAGCAGTGCGCTGCCGAGCAGGCCGGGTGCGAGATGCAGGTACGAGATGAGCCAGACCAGGTTGATCACCATGAGTGACATAAATGTCGCCCGGGTAAGTTCCCATTGTGGCTGGGTCAGGATTTCACTAATGCTGGTCGCAGTGGCAAATACTGCAAACAGCCCGAGTACCAGCAGGAATTGCAGACGTTTGTAAAGCGATGCGGCAAAAGAAGCGTCGAGTATAAAAAAGTATTTCGCAGGCGGGCAGGGGTTGAATAGAATGCGTGCCGACACGATCGTCAGCATGTAAATAATCAGACTGCCAACCAGTGCCACTGAAGTAGGTATAGGCCTCAGTGGTAATAACGCAATAATGACAACACCCGCCGCCAGCAAGGTCGTCAATATAGGCAGGCTTCTGCCCATGCATGCATAAACAGCCGCTACCAGCCGGTCAGTAATGGTTTCGCCGGTGACTGTGCCCGCACGGGAATGCAGTTTTTTGCCGAGGAATAAGCCGAATAGCCAGGCGAGCAGTGAAATGATGATAAGCGCAGCCCACTCCGCCGAACGGAAACTGGTAATGCGTATGCGGCTATCATTGAACTTGCGCAAACTGGTAACCGCGGACCCCAGCGTGTTGAGGTTCCGCTTCAGGGAAGTGAACACTGTGTCGCCGCGAGACAGCAGGTAATCGGCGAGGATTCTAGACTGCAGTGAGTGAATCTTGTCTATCAGGTTCTGTGCATTTAATAATATTGCCTGGCAGGTCTTTAGCTGGTTGTCTGTTTTTAAATGCAGTTCATCGAGGGTATTTTTAGTATGGCCTGTACCAATACTCGTTTTGGCGTCTTCTGTGCTTTTATCGAGGTTTGCAATATCCGACTTAAGCCTGTCGGCCAGCGGTGTGATGTCATCAACACACTTTTGCGCGCGTGTTTTATGCGATGAAAGTGTTTTCTCGAGTTTGCCGAGCA
>CAWKAL010000049.1:0-38301 GCA_963847575.1 uncultured Gammaproteobacteria bacterium | reverse complement strand
GTCACTGGATTCCGTCAGTGCCGTTGGGCCGGGCGTTCTTGTAATCGTAATGTTAGCCGCAGTAATGTCTGCATTGCCGAACGGGTCACTTACCGTGCTGCGGATATAGACCGTACTGCCCGGTGTGTACGACTGGTATTGCGTGGTCGAAGGATAGGCCGCTGCATAGATATTGATTGCATCTACATTGACCACCGTGCCGGTCTGCATCAGCACTTGCGAAATATTTCCGCCTGAAATACCGGTGAACTGGATATTGTTTGTTACCTGGTTGGTAAACACAATGCGTACAGATTCACCGGCTGCAAAATTCTGGTTAGCTGCAATAGCTATGGGGAAGGTCAGGTACTGGTAACCACCTCCATTCCACGATTGCGTGTTACTGCCTATCAAGCTGGCGCCCCTGTATAAATCTGCACGCACGGTACGCGCGCCGCCCGCGCTGCGTCGCCTGATATTGGCGCGGATGTTCACCGTGCTGCCGCCGGTAATCGTAAAGGCTTTCTGGAAGGTGATGCCCTGGTTAAGGGTAAACGTGTTGCCGACGCCAACCAGGCCCGAACTGGTGTTGGCACCGGGCACTGCTCGTGTCAGGTTCGGCACGGTATTCAAGGCGGTGAAATACAGCTGCTTGACACCGCTGGCAGGCAGCGAGCCGACTACCAGGGTGGGCGCACTCGGCGAAGCACTGATGGTACTGACATCGGTCAGCGTTGCGGTATTGTTAATATTCGTACCTGTCGGCGCTGTACCGCTAATGTTGGCATCGAACACCACGGTGGCGTTGCCGTTTGCCAGCACGCTGATATTGCTGATGCTGATGGTGTTGCCGCTTGAGCTGTCAACCGCGCCCGGCGGAAGACCGGTGACAGTGACATTGATCAGGTTGGCGTCAACTACGTCGCTGACACTGACGTTTGTTGCAGGATTGCCGCCGGTTTCATTAATCGTAATGGTATAGCGTATCAGGTCACCCTGCAGCGCTGCGCCGCCATTTACATCAAGCACTGTCTTGGTCGAAGTGCTGAGATCCGGCGCAGACACAATCACCGTTGGCGCAACCGCATCGAAAGAAAGCGAAGAGGGCGCGTGTGCAATCGTGGCGCTATTGTTGATATTGGTGCCCGCAGGTGTTGCTGCTGGAATCGTGGCTTCAAACTGAACTACCGCGCTGCCGTTCGCTGGCAGCGTAATCCCGGTAATGGAAACATTGTTACCCACGGTACCGTTGCTTGCACCAGCTGGCAGGGTGGTGATTGTCACGCCGGACAAGTTTGCATCTACTACATCGGTGAGCGAAACATTGCTCGTCAGGAAACCCGCCGATTCGTTAATCGTGATGGTGTAGCGCAGCACATCACCGGGTTCGGCCGTGCCGCCGTTGACATCCAGCACGGTTTTGGTCGAGGTGTTGATTACCGGGTCGCCGACCGTGACATTGGCAGACTCGCCAGTGACCAGGGTGCCAGTGAAGTTAGCCGTCGCGAATGATGCTGTGACCTGCGCATTGTTCACCGTGGTCGCGAGATAGGGCAGCTGTGCGCTGCCAGCGATGACGGGGCCGACAATGACGGTCTGG
Organism: uncultured Gammaproteobacteria bacterium; assembly: GCA_963847575.1. Lineage (GTDB taxonomy): Bacteria > Pseudomonadota > Gammaproteobacteria > SZUA-229 > SZUA-229 > JASBSR01. The sequence continues at coordinate 36,722 of CAWKAL010000049.1, read as the reverse complement.
GTATTGGTCGGGTTATAGGTGGTTTCCAGTGCAGATAAATTATGCCCCAGGCTATCGGTGGCATTGCCTGCATTAATGCTGAAGGTTTCGCTGCCGGGATTGTTGGCGATATAACAGTAATACACATCAGTACCGCGCCCGACGTTCAGCGTGTCGATCTGGTCGGAGCAGGTGCTGTTGCTGCTGACCCATTTATCAAGCGTTACCGCGGCGAATGACGCGGTGATACAGACTTCGTTGAGGGTGCCGGGATCAAACGGTGCAACATGGACTAATTGAAATGCCCAGTTACCGGTCGGGTCTTCACCATCGATAGCGCTCAGATCATTGGGTGATGCATTGTGTGGCAGATACGTGCCCGAGATCGAAGGGATGCCGGTGCCGCAAACATTTTCGATATTGGTGCCGGTCGCGGCTTCATCATCGAAGATGACAGAAATATCATCCTGGTTACAGCCCCAGGGTGCGCTGGCAACATTCTCACCCAGGGTAGTTCCGGGGCGTTCAAACAACAGCACGGTCGTGCCCTGCGGGCTGGTCACCCGGGCAGTCAGGTCGCCAACGTAGTGCTTGGTGATATCGACATCGACATTCACATCGTGCACCACGCTGATATCACCGAACTGGTAGGGAATGCTGATGTTGGTGGTGCTGGAAATCGGGATCGGCCAGCCCGATCCACTGTTGTTATTACACACGGTCTCGGCTGCATTCGCAGACAGCGAAACAGCAAATAAACAACCAGCCAGGCAGTGCTTAAGATTCATCATGTACGCGCGCGCAGTTCCAGGTTCAGGCTTTTGAACGATTCTATATAGTATAAGGTGTAATTAAAGCACAGCGATCCCGGCTTTGCCTGAAATATCCCAATCAAGCTATTGATTTTTGTACTAATTAACGCTTTTCCACGACCGAAGGAAGCGCCCGGGAGATGAATGGCTCAGGTCACCACGATCACGCGCAGCGCATCCAGTCGCAGACGGGTGGCATCGATCAGGGTATTGAGTGACTTGAGCTGGCTTTGATAGAACGCGATTTCATCTTCGCGCACGTTCGGGTTGACCTGGCGCAATGCTTTCAGGCGGTTGAATTCCGTTGACAGTATATTTTCTGCGTTGGCATGTGCGGCCTGCAGAATCTCGGGTGCCTGCGCCTGTGCCAGCTGTTCACAATTTTCCAGCATGCGTTTGAGTTCTTTCTGTTTTGCGCGCACGATCTGCACCGCGGTCGCGTTGTCGATATCTATCGCGGCATCATTAATGGCATCGTGCTTCAGGCGTGCGTTATAGTTTTTGCCGTTTTCGTCGGTCACGATCCGGATCGTGGTCGGCGGCAGGTAACGCTGCGATTGCAGGGCTTCGACCGCGGTCGCTTCCAGCGTGAACAGGGCTTCGAGTAATATCGTGCCCGCCGGGGCGCAGCGGAACTTGATCGCGGTGACCGCGGTGTTACCGGTTTCATTGGCGCTGACCATGTCCATGGCATCGCGTACCATCGGGTGTTCCCAGGTCAGGTAATGCGCATCTTCAAAACTCAGTGCCGTATCCCGCGCATAGGTAATGGTCATGCCATCGTCGCTCAGGCCGGGAAACGGATTCACCATGTGCTCGGTGGGTTTGATGACCAGGCAGTTCTCACTGTGAATTTCGCTGTCTACGCCGTAACAGTCGAATACACGTTCCATGTACGTTGCCAGGCTGGAGTCAGTATCCGCCTGCAGGGCTTTTTGTTTTAGCGCCTGTGCAATATTCATTCGGCAGGAATTATATTCCAGCAGACGGTCGCGACCGCGCTGCAACGCGTCGGTCATATCGACGTACAGTTTGCGGCTGCTGGTGATCAGGGTTTCAGTACGCTTTGCATCCTGTGGCGCCTGTAGCGCATCGAGCAGCGTTTGTTTGACTTTTACAAATACTGAATGGCCCGCCGGGCAGGTATGTTCGAATGCAGACAGGGCTTCGTGATACCAGCGCATCATCACCTGTTGTGCACTCTGTTCGAAACACGGCACATGGATGTTAATCGTCTGGCTCTGGCCTATTCGGTCGAGGCGGCCGATGCGCTGTTCGAGTAAATCCGGATTCAGTGGCAAATCAAACAATACCAGGTGGTGAGCAAACTGGAAGTTGCGGCCTTCGCTGCCGATTTCGGAACACACCAGTACCTGGGTGCCGGTTTCCACATCGGCAAAAAACGCGGCGGCGCGGTCACGCTCAACGATACTCAGGCCTTCGTGGAACACGGCAGCATGGATGCCGTTGCGGTTTTTCAGATGCCAGGCAATGTCGAGCGCGGTTTCCGCGCTGGCAGCAATCACCAGCACCTTGTCAGGCTGCAGATCACGCAAGGTGCCGCCCAGCCAGTCGAGGCGCGGATCGAACGTGGTCCAGCGTTCATCGCTGGCGACTGATTCGTGCAATAACTCGGGGGCGAGTAACAGTGCCGGTGGCGGGCTGGTTTGCGCCGCGATCAGGTCACTGTACTGTTTCGGCATCGCAAGCGGATAACTGTGTAGCTTGCGTTCAGGAAAACCTTTGACCGCCGCGCGCGTATTGCGAAACAGCACACGGCCGGTGCCGTGCCGGTCGAGCAAATGGTCTACCAGCTGGTGGCGGGCGTGTTCATCATCCGCTTTACCAATGGCGTCAAGCAGGTTTTGATTGTCGCCTTCGTTCAGCGTGCTCTTTAGAATGGCCGCGTCCGATGTACTCAAGCTACGTCCTTCGAGCAGATCTTCCACCGCCTGTGCAATCGGTTCGTAGGATTTTTCTTCTTCGATGAAGCTGGTAAAATCAGGGAAACGCGCCGGGTCGAGTAAGCGCAGGCGCGCGAAATGACTTTCTTTGCCGAGCTGTTCCGGCGTGGCGGTGAGCAGCAGCACACCCTGGGTCTGCGCGGCGAGCTGTTCGATCAGTCGGTATTCATCACTGCTGTGTTCGGGCGACCATTGCAGGTGATGGGCTTCGTCCACCACCAGTAAATCCCATTCACCGGCGAGGCATTGTTTGAAATATTGTGGATTACCGGCAAGAAAGTCGAGACTGCACAGCACCAGCTGTTCGGACAGGAACAGGTTTTCTATTTCGTCGGCTGGCTCATCATCATCCTCGTCGTGCTGACTGGCATAGTCATCAAAGCGCGCTTCGTCAAAAATGCGAAAGTGCAGGTTGAAGCGGCGTAACATTTCGACCAGCCACTGGTGCATTAATGTTTCTGGCACCACGATCAAGACGCGATGTGCGCGTTCGGTGAGCAACTGGTGATGCAAAATCAATCCAGCTTCGATAGTTTTCCCCAGGCCGACTTCATCGGCGAGCAAAACCCGCGGTGCGTAACGATTGGCTACTTCGTGTGCAATATACAGCTGGTGCGGGATCAGGCTGGTGCGACAGCCGGTGAGGCCATAGCATTCTGAATGCCCGAGCTGATTGAGTGCCTGCAAGGTCTGGTAGCGCAGTTCAAACCATTTATGTTTATCGATCAGGCCGTTAAACATGCGCTCGGAGGGACGGCTGAGTTGTAGAAAATTATCCAGCTCGGCTTCAGCCACCGTGTGTTTTTTGCCGGCAGCGTCAGTGCCGTTATAGGTCAGCAGCCCGGCATGTTCACTAATAGAGGTTACCATTACAGCCGTGCCTTGCTGGGTACGTATCGTATCACCGACAGCAAATGCCACGCGGGTAAGCGGGGCTGATTGTTTGGCATACAGCCGGGTCTCACCACTGGCAATGAATACCACGGTCATGGTTCGGTGCTCGACCTTGAGAATGGTACCGAGGCCCATTTGCAATTCGGCGTCACTGATACAGCGCTGGCCGGGAATAAAATCAGTCATACAGTTTGCAGATATTTGTTGGCGGACACATAAAAATGCGAGACATGTTATCTCAATCAGGGCCATTAGACACCGTCGAGCCACAGGCTGCGCTGAGATACATCAAATGAACATCGGTCTGTGGACGGAAATAGTACAAAAAAAGGCCGCGCAGTGCGCGGCCTGAGTAATAGTACACTGTTATTGTTATCCTTTGAGGATACGCTCCAGCCTGTCCATGTCGTTGATCACGCGCCAGCTGCCGCCACCGGATTCGACGCGTTGCTGCCAGGCTTCGAGCCTGTCCATGTATTCTCGAGGATCGATATTATCACTGCGCAACTTGGTGACATTGAGCGCAACTATATCAAATCCCTGGAGCTGAAATGGAATATCGCGCACATACCCCTCGGGCAGTTCTTCTTTCAGGTCTGAATAAATCAGGATGGTTTTCTTGCCAGTGCCTTTTTCATTCAGGTATTCAGCCGCCTGCAACACACCGCCTGTGATATCGGTGAACCTGGACGGTTTAACTTCTTTGACAAAGGTATCCATGGCATCGCGGAAATGACGTTTCTGCTTGTTGGCTTCACTCGGACGATCATTGAATGTCATCTTGGTAATGATATCTTTTTCGCTGAAACTGCCAGTATCGATACGCGCGACTGCAAGCGAATCACTCGGTTGCATTCTCACCAGCAGAACATTCACCAGCTTCTGTGCATTAGCCAGTTCCTGGGTATATGTGCCGGAGGTATCCAGCAGTAACACCACGCCGGTATTCGTCGGGCCGGAGTCAGAGCAGGCTGTTAATAACAGTGCCGCCCATACGCCTGCCAGGCCTTTTATTAATGTATTCATGCAGCCTCCTGGTAGCTATTTTTATGTGATTTTCCTGATGTACTTGTAAGTCTGTTGTTCGAAGAAAACTTTTTTGTGATGGACGTTTCCAGCCATAACGGGCCAAAAATGATCAGGTCATAGAAGTTGACCAGTACTTTGCCGGTATAGCGGAACAGGTTGCCCAGCAAGCGCAGTGAGAATGACACACCACGCAGCAGGGCTGCAGCAACGATACCCACCACGGTGCGGGTTGAATGCACGAAGGTTTCCAGCGGAATCGCAACAAACACCAGGGCGAACGGCAGGATGAAGCCCATGCCCATTTGTGCCGCGGTGGTGATCCAGCCGTATTCTGTGGCGGAGATCATGCTGGTTCCATCACCGCGTAACATTGCGCTGGTGGCGAGCTCGTCCTGCATCAGGATCTCACGCATAAACGCAAGCCCGGCTTCGACACTGGCCAGTACAAACAGGAAGCCAAAGGTTATCCAGATCATGCGCACGCGCAGTTTGTCATTGAGCGCGCCGATCACCGGGAACAATCGCGTGATGCGCAGCGATTCCATCAGGAACAGCCCCATGGAAATTTCGACCAGGATAATCACAATGGCTGAAATTTCTGACACCTTGAAGCCGCCGATAAAATTCTGTCCGCCGACCATTTCAGCCATCGGGCGCGCAATCAGCGTGTAGTTCACCATGGCACCGCCGACCGCAATCGCAAGCACGAACGCCGAAACAAAAAACTGGCTCAATGCCGAGGACGACAATACCCGCACCGCGCGTTCACTGCCTTGCAGAATCTGTTCGTAATCATCCATGTAACGCCCGATCTTGGTGGCGCGTTCGAGAATGCTGGAAATATTACGATCGACTTCGCCCAGCACCTGTTTCACCGAACGCCAGTGCGGCATCATGCGTTTGAGAATAGCGTGACGCTGACTGCAGGCTTGGCGGTGTGCTTTAGTTGCCCTGTCCTGCGCTTTTAGCATCGACTTGTGAATATCTTTCAGGATGTTCGCCACCATGGCATCGCCATGGCTGTCAATTTTTGCCACTGACTCGACCACCTTGCACCAGTCCGGCGGAGTGGGGGGCACTTCAGTGCTTTGCTGATAATCTTCATCGATGCGGGTAATGCGCTCGCTCAGCTTGCGTTGCAATGAAGGGTATTGCGACAGGTCGTGCGTCACCGTGTTTTCGACGCGTTCAAACTCGCGCTCAATCATGCGCTCAGTCGATTCACGACCGGCTTCAAGCAGGACTTCACGGTTGCGCGCCAGCAGGCGTTTTTCGGCTGATCTAACTGTGCTTGCCGCCAGGCGCAGCGCGTTATGAATCACTTCGCTGAATGCAAGAATATATTTCTGCGCCGGCAGGCGCGCGAAATACAGCAGGGTGGAAATGGCGAAAAACCAGATCAGGCCCGAGACCACCGGATTCGGGACAATCAGATACATTTCAGACAACGACATAAAACCCCCTGGCTACTGGCATGAATAACAATGTCAATAAATTTGGAAAAACTACGACCGGGAAACGGTCACATTGAATTTGGGAGCATTTAGGTGTTCTGGAGCAATCCAGACAGAGACACTCGGATTGCGTCAGAGTTTCCCTGAACTGAATGCCAGTAAGGTAAAAAAGCAGTGTAGCCGATAAGCTAAACATTAACTGACAAAAACGACAAATGACCCGACAACGGGTCATTTGTTTAACTTCCAGCATACTATCAACTGTTAATTCAGTAAACTGCACTACATTGTTTTAACTATTTCACAGATTCAATCTGTATCTGGTTGAAAACAAATGATCAAGCAGGGACTGCAACCAGCAAGCGTCTTGTTACTGCAAGCAAGGCTGGCACTATCAGTAACCACCAGCTCAGCGAACCATGGCCGTGACCCGTCACCACAATTTCGGTTTCCACCGGGTAATACACCGTGTCATAGCCGTCATCATGGACACTGTCTTCCAGCGGTAACGCGCTCAATGATGCGTCATCGTATGGACCGTAACTCAGCAAATAGCTGTCATGATCGGCATCATACAGTTCGATACGCACATCGTAATACCCCGGCTCATAACCCTCGGCCAGTTCGGTTTCAACAATATAGGTATCGCTAACACTGTCGGTGTGTATGTGATAGTTGTCGCTGGCCGCGTAATAATTCCACGGGCCACCTTCGTAACTGAGATATAACTTCACATACACATACGCCGTGTCATAAATCGTGTCGGCGTCGATCGCCACGCTGAAACGGTGATAAAAACCGTCGTGATCAAAATCACTGATCAGGTCGGTTGATGCATCGTACAGCGTGAAATCGCCGGCGGGATGCGCACGTGTAGTGTCGATTTGTACGGCCACAGGACCTGATTCCGGGCGAAAACCCTGCTTGTTAAGTGGCGACATGACATCGACTTGCAGCCTGGTTGAGCAGGGCAGTCTTTTGCGGCCTGGTCGAGTTCGACAGCGCTCGCAAAGCTGGTCAGATTTTGAAGTACGTGAAACATCGGCTGTTTCTGCATTGGCAGGGACGGAAAACATCCCGAGCATGATTCCCAGCGCAAGCGCAGGTGCTAACTGAATTCTGGTATTGGATGACATTGTCGTTCTCCGGTTATATTTGAACACGGGAACATTTCATCATGACTTAACTGAACCGCTGCTGAACGGTTATTGCAGCAGGGCCTGCCGAATTAAATAAGCGGCCAAACTAGCCGCTAATCGCTCAGTGTTTACCAGTCCAGGTCATCGGGGATTTGATAGGCGGCATACGGGTCATTCTCGTTTTCTGCCGAGGCTGGCTCTGCTTCAGTGTAAATAACGATCCGTTTTGGATTGCGCTGCTGAATTTTTTCAGCAATCGCCTGTGGTACGACCTCGTAACGGCCTTCGATGCGCGCAATGCCGAGCTTGCCCTGGATGATTTTCTGTTTCATTTCAGCATTGACATAAATGCGTTTGACTTTCTTGTTGTGTTCGAAGTTGTAGGTAATCTCACAGCTGGCATCACGTGGCAGTAGATTGGCCGTGATCAGCTGGTTAATTTCGATAGAAATAGCTTTTTGGCGCGCCTGGGTTTCCTTGCGTTTATTCAGTTCACGATCACGCTCGGCTTTTTCCTCGGCGGCTTTCTGCGCCTTGAGGCGGACTTCGTCATCGACGACATCTTTATTCGAACGCTGCTGTTTCCATTTTTTATTTTTGTCCTGCTTGGCTTTTTGTACCTGCTGCTTTGTCACCAGGCCGGCTTTAAGCAGTTGTTCCTGAAACGGGTTACTCATTCTTTTTCTCTGAATTTGTTGTTTATTTAAATTAGCACTATCGCGTTACTCGATAGTGCTCTAACGCTGTACGCTCTCATCTTAAATTTAAATGTATTGCTTAGCATTCCAGCTTAGTGTCACTCCCACGAAGGCGGGAGTCCATTCTCTGCAGTGTTTGTTAAAAAAGACACTGGATCCCCGCCTTCGCGGGGATGACGCTGAATAAAAAGTATGTATAAATCTTGACGATGTGTGGTTTACCCACTCTATTCTTATAAAATAACCTGCACCTCGCAACCAGCAAGCTTGCTACGACTGATCGTCAGTTTGCCTTTATAGGCATCCACAATATTGCGTACGATCGACAGGCCGATGCCGTGGCCAGCCACCGCCTGGTCCGCACGGACACCGCGTTGCAGTAATTTTTCGACCATACCGGGCTCTATACCGTGACCGTCATCGATAATTCGCAACGACAGTTTTTTGCCCTGCAGTTCTGCCACCACATCAATTCGCGTGGCGGTCCACTTGAATGCATTGTCCAGCAGGTTGCCCAGCAGTTCCATCAGGTCGCCTTCATCGCCCTTGAATACCAGGGCTTCGTCTGCGGTCACGTTGAGACTGACAGGTTTGTCGCCATAGACTTTTTGCAATGATTCAAGCATGCGAGCGATAACAGAACGGACATCGACACTGTGGCCGATTTTTGATGAACCCGCGGTGGCGGCACGTTGCAATTGATATTCAACAATTGTGTTCATGCGCGAGACCTGCTCACGCAGGCTGTCTTCTGACTGGCCGGCGGTGGTGCTGAGACCGCTTTGTATTACCGCCAGCGGGGTTTTCAGGCTATGAGCCAGGTCACCCAGCGCATTTCGATAGCGGGTTTTCTGGTCGCGTTCATGCTTCAACAGGATATTGATATTGGTCGTGAGGCGATCGATTTCCTGCGGATAACGTGCTTCGATGCGTTCCTGTTCGCCCGATTCGATACGGTTGAGTTCAGCGCCGACGCGTCGCAACGGCGACAGCCCCCAACGCAGAATAGCGCCCTGGCTGATGAGCAATAACACCGCCATCGCGACCAGCCAGCTCCACAGGGTGGTGCGATAGCGCGAGATCTGTTTATCGAACGATGCAAGGTCGACCGTGAGATTAAACGTCAGTGCCATTGGCGCATCACTGGTCGCCCAGTTCACACCGTAGGCAAAACTGTAGTAATCAGCATCGCCGGCATGGGTTTTGGCAAAGCGCCGGTCACCGCTGTCCAGTGCCAGTGGTGGCGGCAGCTCTGCGCCCAGCGCCGAGGATGACTGCCATAGCGTTTGACCAGCTACATTGGTAACAAATGCGTACACCCCCGAGCTGGGCAATCCCAGCAGCGCGTCGAGTTCGTTCGAAGGCATAACGATAGCATCATCACTGACTTCAGCCGCCGCCATCAGCGCGTACAGCTGGCTGGTGAGTTTATCGCGCAGGCCGCTTTCAGCGCTGTCGACAAAGGCGCGTTCGAGCGCCGCCGCGGTCAGGGTGATAAAAATCACCAGCACCAGGGTCGCGCTTAAAATTATGCGAAGATTAAGTGACATTGATCGCAGCCTTACTCGGTGTTGTCACACAGGGTGAAACGATAGCCGCGATTGCGCAGGGTTTCGATCGGTTGCAGCGAACCGTCCGGGTCCAGCTTTTTGCGCAGGCGGCCAATCAAAACTTCGATCACGTTGCTGTCACGATCATCATCGTGCGGGTAGAGATAATCCGCCAGCCGGGTTTTCGATACCGCCTCGGTTGAATGCCGCATCAGGTATTCCAGCATGCGGTATTCGAACGCGGTGACATCGATCACTGCATCGTTCAACAGGGCCTGTTGCGTGGTCGGTTTCAGCGTGACGCAGCCACAGGTAAGGTCTGTGCTGGGCGAGCCGCTGGCACGGCGCAACAGCGCTTTCAGCCGCGCGAGTAATTCTTCCATCTGGAAGGGCTTGACCAGGTAATCATCGGCCCCGGCTTCGAGGCCCTGGACTTTTTCCTGCCAGCGGCTGCGCGCGGTCAGGATAAGCACCGGCAGGGTACTGCCGGCTTCGCGTAGCTGCTGGATAATTTCAATCCCCGACATGCCGGGCAGCCCGATATCGACAATTGCCGCGTCCAGCGGGTATTCGGTGGCGAAGAAATAGCCCTCGTTGCCCTCGGCGCTGGTATCGACAATATACGCCTCGGCTTCCAGCTGCGCGCGGATATCGGCCTGCAGCGCCAGCTCGTCTTCAATCACCAGGATACGCATGGTGCTAAACGCTTAACGCCCCGAGAGCACGTTGCCGCTACTGGCATCGATGACGATGATGCGAACCTCGCCATTGGCGCTGAGCGATTTCACCCGGTAGACATTGCCTTTCTGTTTCACTGACAGCACTCGTCCCGGGTGCACCGACTGGGCTATCCCCACGGCCTGCTGCTGGCTGATGCCCGCCGTGCCTGGTTCGGGCGCAGCATACGCCGGCGCGCCGAGCGCAAGGCAGAGTGCCAGACAGAGTACCAGGCCAGGCGCCAGAAAATACGTCAGCAGTGAGGTCGAGAAAATCGGTTTCATAATACAGTCCATCAGTGTTCACCCCGTGAAGCTTACACGCCACAGCGGGCAGAACCAACTGCGGCCGGCAGCACCCGCGGGTCCGGGCGCGCACCGGCCGTAGCGGGGCAGCTTAGTCACGGAAAATAATGTCGATATTGTCGGTGTGCAGGCCAAGCATAAATCTCAGGTTACCCAGCCCGAGGTAATGCTGGTGGCCATAGTCATGTACCACCGTGGTGGTGTGGCTGTGCACCGGGTGGCCGACACTGTGCGCATGACCATGACCACGTCTGTCATGACCATAATGATGACGACCGCCACGGTTATAAGCGTGCTTGTCATGGCCCTTTTTAGTATGGCCATAGCGATTGCCACGGTCATGATGTGAGCGTTTGTCAGCCTTGTAGGATTTACCGCCCTTTTGTGAATAATGGCCTTTGTTACCGCGATCGCCTTTATCCGCCATAGAAACAGCCGGCATTAAAGCCAGGCCCAGCGCCACAACACCCACCAGGGGGAGGGTTTTCAGTGTAGTTAAATGTTTCATCTTCGTTCTCCAGATAAGTTGTACATCACCGGGGTTATCCCGATGGCTGCACTTTATGCGTGGACGGCTGAATGGAAGCTGAACGGGTTTGAGTTCTTCATTCGGGTAAACACAGGCCTGCAGTGTCTATTGTTTCTTCCTGCCTCAGCACTGGTTACGGGTTCGTGACCCGTCGGTTGCGCCATTTTCCTCTATAATCTCGCCACTACTCATGACCGGATGAATAGAGGCAAATACTGCTATGAAGCTTCGCCACGCGTGCCACGCTATATTTCTGTTTTTACTCCTGGTACCCGTATCAGCCCAGGCGCTCTTGCCTGACACAAGCCCCGGCTGGCACGCACTGAGCCTGCAGCACGACAGGCTCGAACGCCACTACAGATATTTCGTTCCGACAAATCTCGCCATGCACCCGGACCTCGTGCTGCTGTTCCACGGCGGCACCCAGAGCATGCGCAAGATTTTCCGTAAACGCGCCGGTGGCTCGCAGGAATGGGAACACCTGGCCAGCGAAAATGGTTTTCTGCTGCTCACACCCAATGGTGTCAATCTTCGAAACGGCGATACCGAGGGTGATCGTCAAAACTGGAATGATTGTCGCGTCGCGGTTGAAGGTGATAATTCTGCATCGACAGCTGACGATGTCGGTTTTGTGCGTGCGCTGATTGACTGGGCAAAAGTGCAATTCGATATTAATGAATCGCGGGTGTATACCACCGGGGCATCCAATGGCGGCATGATGTCTTTGCGGCTGATGACTGAGCTCAGTGACAGGATTGCGGCAGCGGCGGTGTTTATTGCGAACCAGCCGGTTGAGTCTGACTGTATAGCCCCGTTGCATCCGGTGCCGTTGTTCATGATGTCGGGTACGGAAGATCCGCTGATGTTATGGGACGGTGGCCAGATTCGTGACAAGGGCCCGGTGATGATGTCTGCGCCTGCAACGCGGGATTTCTGGCTCAATGTTAATCATGCTGATAAAGCGCGGGTGAAAACTGAACTGTTACCGGATGTTGATAATATTAATAGCAGTGCGATCATCCGCAATATCTATCCTGCACAACCGGGTGGACAGCCGCTATGGTTTTACGAAGTCCGCGGCGGCGGACACACCATGCCTTCAATGAAATACGATGTGCCGTTTCTGGCGCGTGTGCTGGTGGGAAATCAGAACCGGGACCTGGAAGGCACGCACGAGGCCTGGACGTTTCTCAGGCAGTTTACAAAAGAATAAACTATGTGCCGGTGCAGGGTGTGCCATGCGCACCCTACCTGTAAAAGAGTCGCGACCATCTAATCAACGATTATTTTTTTAGTACTGATTAATCCGCCTCCATGCTTGCGATATACAGTCCCTGACGTGCCAGGCTGTTGAGGCGCGCGCGTTTCAATAGCGCGGCCTGCGCGGCTTTGAGGTTTTCGGGCTTGCCCTGCCAGGCCTGCAACACCGGTTGTTGCAGGGCGCGGCCGTAGGACAGGCTTAACTGCCATGGGCCACCGATTAAATTTATCGCGTTGAGGTTGGCGCTGGCTTCTTCCGGGCTCTGGCCGCCGGAGAGAAAATTAATGCTGGGCACGGCGGCGGGGATAGTACGACGGTATACACGCAGGGTGGCTTCAGCAATCTCGACGGGATCTGCAGTGCGGCAGGCCTTGCCGGGCAGCACCATGCTGGGCTTGAGAATCATGTGTTCAAGACAAACATCATGATGGTAAAGCGCATTGAACACCGCGTGCAGCACCTGCGTGGTGACTGCTTCGCAGCGATCGATATCGTGGTCACCGTCCATTAATACTTCGGGCTCGACAATGGGCACCACGCCCAGCTGCTGGCAAATGGCGGCGTAGTGTGCCAGTGCCTCGGCATTGGCGTGCAGTCCGAGCGGCGTCGGGTTGCTGGCGGTAATGGGGTACACCTCGCGCCACTTGGCAAAACGCGCGCCCTGTTCGATGTAGCCGGTCAAACGGTCGGCAAGGCCATCATAGCCTTTGGTAATGAGATCACCGGGCGCACCTGCGAGCGGCTCGGTGCCTTTGTCCACCTTGATGCCCGGTACGATTTTCTGTTTCCAGGCAACGTCCGGCAAAGGCTTACCCGCAGCATTTTTCTGGCCGAGGGTTTCTTCGAACAAAATAACACCGCTGATGAACTCACCCAGTCCAGGAGTTTCAAGCAACAAAGAACGATAGGCACGGCGGTTTTCTTCGGTTGATTCGAGCTTGATGGCGGCAAAGCGTTTGGCGATAGTGGGCGAGCTTTCGTCTGCGGCGAGTATGCCGCGATGGTCATCGACCATATCATCGATAGTTTGCTGTAATGTCTGGCGGGTATCCATAGCAAGCACCTCCGTGCGATTCAGGCTTACATTATATTACGCGCCTTTTTCGGCAAATGCTCTACAGGGCTTTCGGATTCGCACGCTCGTTCTTGATCCAGCAGATACAGTTGCTCAAAAAAATGACAGGGCTGATGCGCTAACGTACTGGTGCTGCAAAATAGTCCCGCGTTAATTTATAAACCACCGGGCTGAGCAACAACAGGGCCACCAGGTTGGGGATCGCCATCAAGGCATTCAACGTATCCGCCACCAGCCAGATAAAGGATAACTTTGCCGTCGCGCCGATCGGTATCGCGATCACCCAGAGCACTCTGAATGGTGTAATCGCTTTTACGCCGAACAAATATTCCACGCATTTCTCACCGTAAAAACTCCAGCCGAGCAGGGTGGTGAACGCGAAGATGCTCAGGCCGAAAGTGACGATATAACCACCCACTCCGGGTAACGAGGTTTCGAACGCGGTGGACGACAGCGTGGCGCCGGTATCGCCACTGGTCCAGGCGCCGCTGACAATAATCACCAGGCCGGTGATCGTACAGATAATAAGTGTGTCGATAAAAGTGCCGAGCATGGCCACCGTACCCTGGCGCACCGGATTGTCCGTCGCCGCCGCGGCGTGCGCAATCGGCGCACTGCCGAGGCCGGCTTCGTTGGAAAAAATACCGCGCGCCACGCCAAAGCGAATCGCGGCCCAGACCGCGGCACCGGCGAAACCGCCGGTGGCTGCAGTGGGGGTGAAGGCGTGGGTGAATATTAAACTCAGCGCGCCGGGAATTTCAGTGGCGTTCAGTGCCAGCACCACCAGTCCCGTCAGCACGTAACTGACCGCCATGAACGGCACCAGCGCGCCGGCAACATCGGCGATGCGCTTGATACCGCCGATGAGTACCAGCGCGACCAGTACCGCGATTACAATACCGGTGGCGAGGTGAGGTAAGCCAAAACTGGAATTGAGAACATCGGCGACTGAATTCGCCTGGATGGTATTGCCAATGCCAAACCCCGCCAGCGCACCAAAGATAGCGAACGCGGTACCCAGCCAGGCCCAGTGTTGTTTCAGACCGTTCTTGATGTAATACATCGGCCCGCCGACATGATCGCCGTTGTCATCGATTTCGCGGTAATGCACCGCGAGCACGGCTTCGGCGTACTTGGTCGCCATGCCCACCAGCGCCGTGCACCACATCCAGAACAGGGCACCCGGGCCGCCGAGGAATATCGCGGTGGCCACCCCGGCGATATTGCCGGTGCCGATGGTGGCGGCCAGCGCGGTCATCAGCGCCTTGAACGGTACGATGTCGCCATCACCGACGGCTTGTCGGCCCTGCCACAGCATTCGAAAACCGTATCCGAGATACCGTATCGGCATGAAACGCAGCCCGGTCATTAGATACAGGCCGGTACCGAGTATTAGCACCAGCATTGCGGGGCCCCAGACCAGGCCATTGAGGTCGGTGATTAGCTGAGTTATCTGTTGTGTGAGATTATCCATGTGCTGCCTTGTTGGTTTTTTTTATTAAGCATAGGACAAATGACTGCTTGTGCTGTCAGTATACATTCCACTGCTGTTACGTGGAAACGCAGCCACTGGAAATTTTCAAACAGGGCAGAAATGTAGCGCTATTGTCCGTAAACTTATAACGTATTCACCCAGACAATCACCCAGGTATTCACATGTTCAAATCGATTGGCCGAACCTTGCTCACGGGCTTTATAACCCTGTTGCCCGTGGTGCTTACCATTTACCTGTTGTACTGGCTGGCGGTGTCATCCGAGCAGGTGATGGGGCGCGCACTGCGCTTTGTGTTACCTGATGCCACCTATTTTCCAGGTCTAGGCATGATTGCAGGCGTGCTGGTGGTGTTTATCGTAGGCTTGTTGATGAAGGCCTTTCTTGTGCGCCAGCTGTTTGCATTCGGCGAAAAGATCCTTTACCAGTCTGCCACTGATAAAAACCGTCTATCGTGCGATGCGCGATTTATTTGATTTTTTCAAGCCACCGAAAGAAGGCATGGAACAGGTGGTGACGGTGTCTTTCGGTGGCGTGGAAATGATTGGATTTATCACCCAGGAAGATCCGGCACGCTTGCCTGAATCATTTCAGGATCGCGATAGTGTGCTGGTCTATTTGCCGATGAGTTATATGATTGGCGGCTACACCGTGCTGATTCCACGCAAAGATGTCCGCCCGTGCAAGATGCGCATGGAAGAAGCGATGCGATTTGTATTAACCGCGGGAATTACAGGTACAAATAATAAAAGCTAAATCAGTCTGGATATACTCTTTCCAGCCAGATTTAAATGTTTACTCATAACACGCTAAGGTTGCCGAACAAATGGATTGCAGTTCTTGATCGTTACCTTGCCCTGTAATAAATTACCGCGTGAGTATTCTCGGAAATGACAGGTGTTGGTTTTTGGGTTGTAATTTTCGATCCATAAATTATCATCCTTCCAGGTCGACGCAATGTGAAATTCGCCCTCAGGCACTGAAACAGACATCACGCCGCCGTAGCGTTTTACAAATATTTGCTCGAAGTGAAAATAGTAAGCGGCATAGCCAATTAACAGTACACCCAGCGAGACACCAATGGCGCTTTTCCATTGTTCAAGTTTGCCGCCGATGACGATCATCGAACTGATGACGATAGCGATGACAATGGCCCAGTATAAATAAGTAATCATGTTTTTATTCCCAGAGAAATATTGCAGAAAAATAATTAATTAAACTGTCATGTTGCCCATTTCCAGTCACGTCAGTATACCCGAGAGTGAAATCGAACTCAGCGCAATTCGTGCGCAGGGCGCTGGCGGGCAGAATGTGAACAAGGTATCGAGTGCGATCCACCTGCGGTTTGACATCGCGGCCTCGTCATTGCCTGACTTCTATAAAAACCGGCTGCTGAAACTTTCCGATAGCCGTATCAGCAAAGACGGCGTGGTAGTGATCAAGGCGCAAAGCTATCGCACCCAGGAAAAAAACCGCGAAGCAGCGCTGGCGCGGCTGCAGGAACTGATCCGCAGTGTAGCCGTGGTGCGCAAAAGACGCGTCGCCACCCGGCCCACACGCGCGGCCAAAACCCGGCGCATGGATGAAAAAACAAAACGCGGTAAACACAAGGCATTGCGGCGCAAGGTGACAGCCACAGATTAATGTCGGTCAGACGGCAAATAGAATAAGATAGTTCGCCTGGTATATTTTAATCACACATAAATGGGAGAAGCGCATGCGTTGGCGCGGTAACCGGCAAAGTAATAATATCGAGGATCGTCGCGGTACACGCGTGTCCGGCGGACGCATGGGTGCACTCGGCGGTGGCGGCGGCCTGCTGCGATTATTGCCCATGGTGTTCAAATTTCTCGGCTTCAAGGGCACGGTCATCGCGGTGGTTGCGCTCGGCGCTTACGGCCTCTACACCGGCAATCTTGACAATATGTTGAGTGGGCTCAGCGGCGTCAGCACACCCCAGCAGACCACGCAAACGAGCGGGCCGCTAAAACAGACTACGGAAGAAAAAGAACTGGTGCAGTTTGTCGCCGTGGTACTGGCCGACACCGAAGATACCTGGCAGGCATTATTCAAACAGGCTGGCAAAACCTATAAAGAACCGAACCTGGTGTTATTTCGTGATGCGGTGACATCCGCCTGTGGAATGGGGCAGGCTGCAATGGGCCCATTTTATTGCCCCGGTGATCAGAAAGTGTACCTCGACCTCGGTTTCTTCGATGAATTACACAGCCGCTTCAAGGCGCCGGGTGATTTTGCCCAGGCCTATGTGATCGCCCACGAAGTCGGCCACCATGTACAAACCCTGCTGGGCATTTCAAGCAAGGTGCACGCAGCGAAACAAAAACTGAATGACGTTGAAGCCAATCAATTATCAGTCAAACAGGAACTGCAGGCGGACTGTTTCGCCGGCATCTGGGCGTTTCACGCAAACCGCACGCGCCAGTTACTCGAAAGCGGCGATGTCGAAGAAGGCCTGACCGCGGCCAGTGCCATCGGTGATGACCGTTTGCAGAAACAGGCAAAGGGCTACGTGAATCCAGATTCATTCACCCACGGCAGCTCGGTACAACGCGTGCAATGGTTTAAAACCGGGCTGAATTCAGGTGAATTGAAAACCTGCGATACGTTTGCGGGGTAGGATAAAAAAATAATTATCAACAGATTAAACGTGAAAATATAAACAGGTAATTAGCCGCAAATGAACGCGAATAAACGCAAATTAAACGTGAAAACATAAACAGGTAACTGGCCGCAGATGAACGCGGATGAACACAAATTAAACCGCAAAAACAAAACAGAACGCATGATTACTATATAACGCAGTTAACCTGACTAAATATTTGTTATTATTCGCGTTTATTTGCGTTCATTCGCGGCTAAAAATTCTTCTATATCTTAAATTATTCAACTTTGTGCTTACGGCGTGATGTCTGCCGGCGATTGCGGAATATGTTTTCACCCAGGTGGGTAATCAGCGGGAATTCAACATCGTCGATCTTACGCCAGTCACCCCGGCGTGGAATTTTTCCAGAATCTGCATCAGTTTGGGCCCGTCTGTCTCTAAGGTTTTGTTGTGCATGTAACAGGCGCTCGAGTTTTGTCAGGTCTTTTTCGCTTAGACTTAGCGCGGCGTCTACCCAGATGTCGACGACTTCGAACAGATTCTTCTGTGAAATAGGGTGCACGATCTGCCTGATTTTTTTCATCGACGCGATGGTGTTGTGCGACTGGTTGTGGCTGCTTAAATATTTTGCGACCGCTTGTTCACCTTCACCATCTTCGGCCAGCACATCCACCACGCCCATTGCATAGAGCTCGGCTGCGCTGTAGGTCTTGCCGCTCAAAATAATGCGTTCGGCGAGGCTGGCGCCGATACGTCTTGCCAGTAGATTGTAAGCACCCATGCCCGGGAACAGGTTGAATAAAATTTCGGGAAAACCCATTTGCGCACTTCGTTCCGCAATGATGACGTCACATGAAAGTGCGGTTTCAAGTCCGCCGCCCATGGCCTGTCCCTGGATGAGGGCAATCATGGTAATCGGCAGGTCGAGATTGTTTATGTTTTGATGCAGCAGGCTGACGCATTTGTGCGCATACTCCCTGAGGCATTCTTCATTTTGCTGCTGGATACTGTCTTTGAAAAGCTGCAGGTCACCGCCCAGGTTATAGATGCCGGGAATTTTGGACGCCAGTACCAGGTGGCGAAACGGCCAGACAGTATCTGGGCCCTGGTTATTATAGGTGGCGGTTAACTGGGTTTGTAATTGGGCTACTTCATCAAGCAGGCGGGTGGTAATACAGGGAAGGGGCGTGGGGGACATCCAGCACCAGATCGCGCTGGTCGCGGGATCATAGCGGGTCGTGAACTGGGTAAATTCAAGTTCTGGCTGGATAGAGATTCTGCCGCCTTTAACTGCCGCAACCATATTGCCTCCCCGAGTGTTATATATTTTTTATATATTATTTTGTGTTCTGCTATCAGTAACAGAGTATGCGGTCCCTCATTTGTACTCGTTATTTAGATCATGTCCTATTTTTTATTAAACCGCAAACATTTTATGACCTTATGTGACACATTTAACCGTACTTAACATTTGAGTATTACAACTCCATGAACTACTTATGAGTAAATTGCTCAGTTTAGATGAAACTGCACAAATAAAGGCGTGCATCAGGCTCGGGAATACCCGACGAATAACATAGATATTGTATTATCAGCTGTGGAATACTAGATCTATTCGAATCTAGTCGTTGTTTCCAACTATCTGATTTTATTGCACCATCTGAAAAGCTGTACTCTATGCCATTAAACAAGATCATTGATGCTATTGCTGCCGCCATTGACTGCGACAAGCAGCACATCACCCCTGCAACCCGGCTCGACAGCCTCGGGATTGATTCATTAAAAGCAATCAATATTCTGTATGATCTGGAAGAAGAATTTGACATCGAAGTCCCCAACGAGGAGATCGCCGAACTGACCACGGTGCATGATATTGAAGTGGCCATCATCAAGCTGCTCGAAGCCAAGTAAGGCGCATGAGCGCGCGCGTCATGATTACCGGCCTGGGCGTGGTGTCCGGGTTTGGCCTGACCACAGAGGCATTCTGGCAGGGTGTCAGCCAGGGGCACTGCGCTATCAAACCGCTCGACCCGCTCGAAGGTATAAAAATGACCCTCGGCGCTCGCCTGCCTGACTATGATGAAAAACAGTTTTTCTCAAAGGACGACCTGCAGTTACTCGATCGATTCTCCCAGCTTGCCATACTCGCAGCCACCCAGGCGGTGGCTGATGCCGGGCTTACCGACAGTAGCGCACTCGCTGATGCAGGCGCTGTCATCGGCAGTGGTGGCGGTGGCAAACACACCGACGAAGAAGGTTATAAAAAACTCTATCAACAGAACAATCCACGGGTGCATCCACTGGCCATCCCCAGGGGCATGCATTCAGCAGTTGCCAGCAGCGTCAGCAAGCACCTCGGTATCAAGGGACCGGTGTTTTCTGTCGCCAGCGCCTGTTCATCCGGCGCGCATGCCATTATCCAGGGTGCCATGTTAATTCAGCAGGGCCTGGTGGATGTTGCACTGGTCGGCGGCACCGATGCACCGTTTCCCTACGGATTATTAAAAGCATGGGATGCATTGCGGGTGGTGTCAGCAGATGCCTGCCGTCCATTCAGTAAAGATCGCAGTGGCATGATACTCGGTGAGGGCGCAGGCATTATTGTGCTTGAGTCGGCTGAACACGCCAGCAAACGCGGTGCACGCGTATACGCAGAACTGGCCGGATATGGCATGTCGTCAGACGCCGGGCATATTACGCGACCGGATATCGAAGGCATAGTCAAAGCCATGCGCAGCGCACTGGAAAACGCCGGGCTGCAACCGCAGGAAATCGAGTATGTCAACGCACACGGTACCGGCACCATCGCAAATGACCTGACAGAGACCCAGGCACTCCACCGTGTCTTTGGCGAACATGCCCGGTCACTGGCAATATCATCAACCAAATCCATGCATGGCCATGCACTCGGCGCATCGAGTGCGCTCGAACTTGTCGCGACTGCGCTGGCGATGCACCACGGCAAGATTCCGCCGACCATAAACTATACCGAGGCGGATGAGGAATGTGACCTGGATTATGTGCCGAACCAGCCGCGTGACATGAGCATCAATGCTGCAATGTCAAATTCATTTGCATTTGGTGGATTGAATGCAGTACTGGTGTTGAAAAAAAAGCCTTAGCACTGCTTTTTAATGTTGTGCATCCTGTCAGCGTGCATCCAGTCACTGACGCCGTGTGCATCGAGTGGCTTGCTATAAAGAAAACCCTGCACCACGGCTCCGTTTAATTTTTTAATAACATCAAGTTCAGCTTCAGTTTCTACGCCCTCGAATATATTACTCAGGCCAAGACTGGAGCTCATGTTCACAATCGCCCGGGCTATGTTCTTTAGCGTGACATTGGTGTCTATTCCCCTGACAAAACTTTGATCGACCTTGATGCTGTCAATCGGCAGGCGAGTCAGGTAGCTCATCGAAGTATACCCCGTGCCAAAGTCATCCAGTGCAATCGAGCAGCCGGCTTTGTGGAGTTCATTCAAAAAGATTTCTGTCGTTTCGAAATCATTAATCAGCAAAGATTCGGTTATTTCAAATTCTAATTGCGCAGGATTAACACCGGCCTGATGCACCTTTTCATTAATAAAATTCACCAGGCTGATATCACCGCATTGCAATGCCGACAGGTTGACCGAAATGCGTGCATTACCCACATGGCCGGATTTAATATAACGAATGACATCCTGGATGACCCATTCACCTACCGTGTAAATCAGCCCGGTTTCTTCGAGCAGGGGGATAAAGCGGTCCGGGCCAACCAGGCCGAGTTCTTTGTTTGTCCAGCGCAACAAGGCTTCAAATCCAACGGTTTCACCTGTAATGCAATTGACCTGTGGCTGATACATCATGTGAAATTCGTCGCGCTCGAGCGCGTAATGCAGTTCATTTTCCAGCACCAGGCGCTCGCGCAATTTGTTTGACATGCTTTCATCATAAAATTGCAGGCGATTGCCACCGGCTTTTTTTGCGCTGAACATCGCCGTATCGGCATTTCTGAGCAAGGCCAGTGCGGAGTCACCATCGTTCGGATATACACTGATGCCAATGCTCGCGCCAATATGTATTTTGTGTGAGTCGATCTCAAATATGCTGGTGAGATTTTCGATGAGTTTCTGTGCAATCAGAATGGCTTCATCGGTATTGTCCATGCGCTGAATGACCACAACAAATTCATCGCCGCCATTTCGAGAGATGGTATCTTCCTTTCGTAATGTATGTAATAAGCGATTAGCGACTTCCTGGATTAACTTGTCACCAATGATGTGCCCGAGGCTGTCGTTAATGGCCTTGAACCTGTCGAGATCAAGAAACAGAATACCCAGCTTTTGTCTGTTTCGATGTGCGGTTTCGATCGAGTGGTTAATACGGTCTACCAGCAGGTTCTTGTTTGGCAGGCCGGTCAGCTCATCGTGGTAGGCAATATATTCCAGGCTTTCTTCTGCTTTTTGTTTTTCCAGAATTTCCTGGGTCAAATTATCATTGATGTGTTCCAGCTCCTGGGTACGTTCTTTTACTTTTTGTTCCAGGTGGCGCTTGCTGTCTTCTAATTGTTCCTGGGTCTGAATTCTGTGCTGTACTTCATTATGCAGGTCATCGATCAGCTCCTTGTTTTTAATATTGAGCTGCAACTCGTGGCGGTGACTTCGATTGACGCCCAGGCTGGCGGTAATCATGATAATAATAAAAATAAAAAACGCGGCCGCCATATACAGGCTCAGGTTGGTGCCCTGGATAGCGAGCACGGCAAATATGCAGACCGCCTGGGGCGTGATATAGGCAACATACACCGGCACCCAGACTGACAGGGTTGCAAGACTGCCGGCGATCATGCCGAAATTAATCAGGAACACCATGTTGCGGATAGCGGCGTCTTCCTGGGCTGACTGCATGAGCGCAAACAGGCCCCAGGCCACACCGATGGAAAATGTCAGCAGCAGCTGGCTGGCGAGGTAGCGTTTCAACCTGGGATCACGCACACGCAGGTAGTGATCTGATATCAGGATGCGGATAAGCGAGAGTGTTGTGATAACAATGCCGAGGTAGAGTGCGTTCTCCTCGTGATGCGAGCCGATAACCAGGCCGTAGACCAGCCACACAGCAAAAATATTGGCCAAACCACCCAGTCGAGTTGATTCGAACAGGGGTAGAACCTGTTTCTCTAATAAGGTGTTATCGGTCACGGCTGTATTTTCAGGCACATATAGAACGAGTATATGCAGTATTCCAGGGAATTGTATCTGACATCATAAAACTCAAGTAATTCATTTACTTAAGATTCTAATAATGTGTACTTTTGAATAGATATACTGCCAGATTGGCAGACATAGTCATCTGTCTGAAAATAATCGCCAGCAGGGCTGAAGATGTCGGTATGAACGCTGCCGGTCAGGGCGGCTGTGCGCTGCTTTTTCGTGAGGAAGTATGGCTCTTTTCGAGCTAAAAACTGTCTTAACTGATGATTTTAACGCCTTGTTTATATGAGTGTTAGATGCTAACTCGCCATACTGTGCGGCGCCAGCATGAGCATCAGGGCCTGCGCATGCTCGGCTGCCGATCTACCCAGGTCTGTCAGATAGCCGCCATCACGCTGGGTCAGCAGGCCTTTTTGATACAGCCGAGATACCGCCTCGATAATTTCCGGATTTGCGTTTTTATGAACCTTTATGCCCTGCAGGTTGGTAGCAAGGTTATATCGAATCAGCACATCAAGTTCGTGCATTTGTTCAGGTGAGTAGGGCATCAGGCACCTCTTTGTCGATAAGTTCTATAAAACGGGCGACCATACTAACAGGGCGCTGGCACTTTGCAATAAGCCAGCTAAAACCATGTATTATAATTCCGCGAAACCAACAGGTAACCGAGTTATGCATAAACTTTTTGAGCTGGGCAGACACCGCTTTTACTGGCTGGGGCTGCTCCTGCTGGGGATTTTGTTCGAGGCCACGGCGCTGTTATATCAGCATGTGCTGGATTATCCGCCCTGTGTAATGTGTATCCAGGTGCGGCTCTGGGTGCTGGGGCTTATCCTGCTGGCGCTATTCGGTTTCGTGGTACGCAGATCGCGTGTTAGCTGCGCGCTGGCACATCTGCTGGTCGCCGGTATCATGGCCGGCATGCTGGAACGTGCCTGGCAACTCCTCGGAACCGAGCGTGGCTTTATTATCTCGACCTGCGGTTTCGACCTTGGCCTGCCGTCGTGGCTGGCGCTGGACCGCTGGTGGCCAGCGGTGTTTGAAGTCAAAACCACCTGCGGTTATACCCCCGAGTTACTGTTCGGCATTACCATGGCTGAAGCCCTGCTGGTTATGTCCAGCGTGTTACTGGTGGTGAGCCTGTTGCTTAGCGTGGTCATGCTGGTGACTCGATCCGAATGAAGCTGAGCGTTTTTGAACTGTTTACTATCGGCATCGGCCCGTCGAGTTCGCATAGCGTCGGGCCGATGCGCGACTCGCACTGCGCGGTGATGGCAAACATTTTGTCTCGCTCGACCGGGTCATCAAAACCATGCTCGATACCGGGCACGATATGCAGGACAAGTACAAGGAAATCGCGCGCGGTGGCCTGGCAGTGAACGTGATCAAATGCTGAGTGTTTTCCACAGCCGTGGTTTTAAAAACATAATGCGCCTGCGTTACTGCTTGCTATTGTTTGGTTCGCTGTTACTCAACACGCAGTTACATGCTGAGCCAGGTGCGAATAGCATCAGCGTTAATGTACTCGAACATGAACTCGATGTACTGCAGTTTCCTGCAGACGGCACGCACCTGCTGCTCTGGGTCACGCCCGGTTATGGTACCCACGAACGCGCGTATCAACTGGCGCAGAAATTATCTGCACGCGGCCTCGAAGTCTGGCATATCGATCTTGCCGAAAGCCTGTTCCTTCCAAAAAGTACCAGCACGTTGCGCGCAATGGATGGCCGTTACGTTGCGGGACTTGTTTCAGCAGCGCATTCGCGCACGGGTAAAACAGTGGTGCTGATGACACGTGCAAACGGCGCACTGCCGGTATTGCGCGGTGCACGCATCTGGCAACAACAGTTTTATACAAATACTAACCACCCGGATCCGTACCTTGCCGGCGCGGTGCTGTTTTCGCCCGAACTTTACAGCAGCACACCGGATCTGGGGCTACCCCCGGTTTACGATCCGATTGCGAGCGCAACCAATATCCCGATCATGCTCTACCAGTCGGGCAAACGCGGCAATCGCTGGCAACTCGACGCCACCATGGAACAACTCGAAACCGGGGGTGCAAAAATCATGCTTAAAGTTTTGCCCGGCGTCACCGGTGTGTTTTACAACGAAGACAATGCGCCAGAAACACACAAGGTGCTCAAGTCACTGGTGAGTGAACTGCCGCGTGTAATACGGGTACTCGATGGTATGACAATGCCACCGCCGGTTGCGGTCCTGGCCGATGCCAGTCCGGGTAAACCCGGCGGGCTGGATATCACGCTGAAACCCTTTAAAGGCAAGCCGCAACCCGCTGCACTTGATCTCAAGAATTCACTCGGCGAACAATTCAAACGCGATGATTATCGCGGCAAGGTCACGCTGATAAATTTCTGGGCAAGCTGGTGTACGCCCTGTGTCGAAGAAATTCCTTCGCTCAATCACCTGCGCGAAAAAATGCAGGGCAGGCCATTCGAACTGATTTCAGTCAACTACGCCGAAGACGAACAACGTATTCGCGATTTTATGCAAATGGTAAAGGTGGATTTTCCGGTATTGCTCGATAGCGATGGTCGGGTTGCTGCCGCCTGGAATGTACTGGTGTTTCCTGCCACCTTTGTTATAGGCGCAGAGGGCAAAATCGAGTATGGTGTTAACGGTGCTATCTACTGGGATAGCCCCGAGGTGGTCACGCAACTGGAAGCGCTTTTACCCAGTGATTAAAGTACCTGCAACTGCAATGCAGCGGTTGCATTTAATCGACCAATGAGGGTTATCAATGAATGCACCAGACAGGGCGCTGACGTTTGGCGAAAAACTCGGCTACGGCCTCGGTGATACAGCTTCAAACTTTTTCTTCCAGTTTTTTAATATATTCCTGCTTTATTATTACACCGACATTTTTGGCCTCGATCCGGCCGCGGTCGGGATCATGTTCATTGCCACCAAGGTGATCGATGCCATCAGCGACCCGTTGATGGGTGTCATTGCTGACCGCACTGAATCGCGCTGGGGAAAATTTCGCCCGTATTTATTATGGGTCGCCGTGCCCTACGGCGTGCTGGGCTATGCCATGTTCGCCAATCCCGACCTGTCGCCGGATGGAAAACTGATCTACGCCTACGTGACCTACACCCTGATGATGCTGGCTTACACTGCGATTAACATCCCGTACTCGGCGCTGATGGGCGTGATCTCACCGAGTTCGCTGGAGCGCACCTCGGTCTCGAGTTATCGTTTTATATGCGCATTCAGCGCGGCCTGGGTCATTGGAACCTTTGTGACCCCGTTGAAAACCATCCTTGGCGGAGGTGATGAAGCCGAGGGCTTTCGACTGACCATGATGCTGTTTGCAGGGCTGTCGATTGCATTGTTCTGGATCACCTTTGCCAGCACGCGCGAACGCGTTAAACCACTGCAAAAAAAATCCAGCCTGAAGCTGGATTTCAGGGCCATGCTTCACAACGGCCCATGGCTGGCGCTGTTTCTGGCCGCCATTTTCACACTGATGAACGTCGCCGTGCGCAATGGCGCAATCATTTATTATTTCAAGTATTACGTGGGCGATGATGGCACGGCCATTTTCCTGATATTCGACAAAACCGCCGTGTTCATGTCGCTGGGACTGTTCGCCATGATCGGTGGCATTGCGTTTACCCGGGTGCTGGCGCATCGCTACGGTAAACGCAACCTGATGATTGTGCTGACCCTGCTGAACGCGCTTTCCATGGCGGTGTTTTTTGTTATTCCGCCGGACCAGTACTGGCTCATGGTCGTTGTTAACATGATCGGCACCTTCATTGTCGGCCCGACACCGGCACTGGTGTGGGCGATGTATGCCGACACCGCCGACTATGGCGAGTGGAAGTCCGGACGGCGTACCACGGCGCTGGTGTTTTCTGCATTACAGTTTGCCCAGAAGCTGGGGCTGGCGGTCGGCGCGGGATTGTCGGGCATCATTCTTTCGTTGTTTGGCTTCATTGCCAACGAAGTACAAACCGAAACATCAATTTACGGCATACGCCTGATGTTCAGCGTATTTCCTGCATTGCTGGCAACCGCCAGTGCGATCGTTATCGTGTTTTACCCGCTTAGCGATGAGAAGATCAGAACCGTCGAGGCAGAACTGAGGTTGCGTCATCGCGCAAACGATGTGCCTGGCTAAAAAAACTCAGCACAAATGATGATGAGATCATCTGTGCTGAGTTAAGCCACCGCCTTGCAATAAACTGGCACTATCAGCTGGAGAGTAAACCTTACATACCGCCGGCAAAATGTATGTCATCAAAATACAGCGTGCCAAACGTCAACTGCCCACCTGCTGTTCTCGCATTCCAGAAACCCAGGTACAGCACGTTGCTCAGATCGAGTGCTACCGCTTGTCCCAGAAAATCACTGAGCGGTATCTCGTAGAGTGCCCAGTTAGCTGACACTGTCGGTGTGTAACTCGACAGTGATACTTTCGGGGCAGGCTGCCCCCCACTCGGGTTTTCAATCTGTATGGTCAGGTTGGCAAAATTTGGCATCGCTGATGTATCGATAGCAAACTTCAGCGTCTGGTAAGCCGAGATATCACGTCCCAGGGTAAAGTTGAATATAAAGCCGCCATAGCTCCTGCCTGTATCGGTGAAATTGGCGGCCAGCACAACACTGCCATCCAGTGGCGGTACTGCCGTGCTGTTTTCATTGGTATTGGTGACATTACCGCCGAAATCGGCGCCGTTGATAATTCCGCTGTAGGGCAGGACCGATTGTGTATGGCTTTCAGTGTAAACACCCAGCTCAGGCGCTGGCGGCGGTGCACCAATCGTATAGGTGCCATCACCACCGTCTTCCTGGTACACCCTGACATAATCAACCAGCATGGTTTGAGGCCAGGGCGTGCTTGCATCAGGTGCACCGCCAAGGGTGCCTCCAATGGCCACGTTGAGTATCATGAAAAACTCTTCTAAAAATTCTTCCATGGTGGACGGATTAATCGCCTTGCTGAAATAGGGGATGCCATCAATCTTGCCAACGATGCCATCGGCATCCCACTCTGCCGAGAACACATGAAAGTCATCACCCAGCGAATCAGGTAATGTTTTATATTGAGAATCATATATCCAGCCGGGATTATCCCAATGCATGGTGAAGTGCGTGGTAAATTCATCTGAATACAGGTTATGAATTTCCATCACATCCACTTCGCCCGATTCAGGCCAGCCGATCACGGGGAAATTTTTACCCAGCATCCAGAAAGCCGGCCAGGCGCCGTTGCCGACCGGCGGCTTGATGCGCGCTTCAACTTTTCCAAATTTAAAGGCAAACTTGTTGAGCGTGATGATTCTTGCAGAGGTGATGGTGCCGTTGCGTTTGCCACATGCCGGCGGCGACGCGCATTGCGCAGAAATCGTCAGCAGCCCACCAGCAACTGACGAATTGTTCGCAGAGTTTGTGTATTGCTGCCACTCGTCATTGCCCCAGCCATAGTCAGCGTAACCTGTTTCATGCGTCCAGTTGTCGGTCGAGAGGGCGGTACCATCGAATTCATCGCTCCACACCAGTGAGTATGTCGCTTTAGTCTTTATAGTTGCATGACAGACCGTGTCCTGCGGACAGGCGTGACTGACAAAAATATTATCCAGGTAAAAATGCGCGTCACCGCCGGTGACTTCGATCACAAATGCATTGACCACGTTATTCAGATCAAGAGTGGCACCGCCGGGACCCGGGTTGGCGAGCAGATCAGCAAAGTTAAGCGTAACTCTGCGCCAGCTGCCGACACTGTATTGCGCGGGCGTCAGTGCAAGCTGGCCCAGGTTCGGGTAGCCACTGTCGATTTTTACCGTCATGGTTGCAGTTGGCGAGATGCTGATGACCTTGATATCAAACACAAGCTGGCCGAGGCCAGCACCGGAAAAGTCGAAACCCGAATCCAGCACGGGGTCAGCACTCAGATCGCCCGTACCCATGAAAACGTTAGCCGTACCACCACTGATAGAGACATTCCAGAGGGTATTGCCCAGATCATCTGGATCAGTAAAATCTGGATCGCTGATTACCGTGGCGCCTGGCCCGGTGTAGCCATCAACCACGATGGTGGCAGAAGAACCGTTGACGTTGACCGTGGCCGGTCCATCAACAAACAGTTCGAGATTTTCTACGTAATTATTCGCGCCCTGTTCAAGCACCCGCTTTTGAATCAGCAGCATATCCTGAATGTTTATTTCGCCATCAGGTGCAGCCACCGGATAGACATCGCCGTGTGAGAGTTCAAGATCGGTTGCTGTCAGCTGCTCCAGCACGATTCGACTGGCAATAAGAAAATCGGCAGAATTTATCAGGCCATCAGGTGTACCGAGCGGCGCAAGATCGCCATCAGCATAGATCGGGAAGGCGGCATGCGTAAGATTATTCCCACAAAACACATACAACAGTGCGGCACAGACAAAATATTTATTCACACGCATGCTTCCAGTGAGCCATTGGTACTAAAACTCATAAATAATGTATTGCACTACTGCCACTGGCCAACATCAGCATAGCGAGCGCCAGTTTCCATGCTTTACATATGCAGAAAAAGCCTGGCGCATGATTGCCCGTATTAAATCACGATTTTCCGTCTGGCCATTGCTGTTAAACCGAGCAGACCACTGCCAAACAGCCAGATAGCTGCCGGGACAGGCACCACGGTGGACTGGGTGGCGATAGTGATAGTTTGCAGTTCAAATTCAACGGGAACATAGAGTTTTACAATCTCGAAATCCGGGTTTGGAAACATCTCCCAGTACTCGGTCACCAGCGTAGAACTGATGGTGCTACTGACGAATGATCCCAGCACAGGTAATGCCGGACCACCGTTTAAGAAATCACTGTCTGCGCCAATGATATCGAGTACAGCGGGTAGTTCTGATCCACTAGCACCACCATTGGCACCCACCATTGAAATAGAGATTTTCTTCATTGGCAACGGATCGTAGAAATTGGGAATAACGAACTCATACAATGTACCAACGAGGCGGCCAGGTATGCCGATATCATTGTCATATAAAGTGACATCATTGCCGGTTATGTCGTAGATGGAGTTCAGGTCCCAGTCAAACGTAATGTCGCCGGTGCTTGCATCGAAGCTGGTTAATGTACCATTGGTGACGGTTACAGTATCGGCTTCAGCCGATACTGGACTGATTAGAAACGCTATTATCACAGCGCATGTATGAAAATAAGCTTTCGTGTCTGTTATGTTCATTTGATAATCCCTCATGTACTAAATTGGTCATTAATTTATCTTTATTTGTTTATCTAATGACTATTTGTGTATCTAATGAATTTCAAAAATAATATGCAGTGTGAGCCTCACTAAACGACACTGGCACTCGGGAGGAGTTGAGTGCCAGTGTCGTCATTTCCTGGAGAGAAATACTGTGTGACTTAGCTCTTACGACGGCGAGCTACGCCCACCAGACCTAACAGACCTGAACCGAACAACCAGACAGCAGCTGGTACAGGGATAACAGCAGAACTGACCGTCAAGCTAGCGCTATCCAGGAAAATGGCGCCACCGGGTGCGGTTGATGCTTCCAGGATATGGATCAACTGGATTCGGGTGGAAGCTGTATCAGCAGGCATCATTGCTGAAACCATCATCTGGGTCCAGTCGAAATCATTACCACCGTCCGTCCCTGCTAGCACATAATCAAACACGCCACCTAGGATTGCATCACTTCCCGCAGAGACCTGGGCCAGGGGAGTAAATCCGCCGCTGAGATTGTTGCCGCCAGCGTCAAGGGCAAATATCTGCAAAAGGAAGATATTATTGAAGTTGTCACCGTTCCAGTTCATCGCATAGACCGATGCGTCAACCGTGTCGCCCGGATTCGCTGCTACATCCTGGAAGGCTCCCGCATCAACGCCGAATTGTTTCAGCACCTGTGTACCATCAAATGCAGTCGGGTTAACAAAACCACCACCGGGCTGGAAATTGTTGCTGGTCGTGAAGACCCCGTTAAAACTACCCCAAGGGGCTCCCGCACCACCGACGTCACCGGCTGATGCGTCAGGCGACTCAAAACTACCGTTAGTCAGTGCTGCATTGCTTGAAGGGGCGTAAGCGATGGCAGCAGTCAGGGCCAAAGCCGCCAGACCGGTTTTACTTAATTTTTTCCGTAACATTTTAAATACCTCTTTCAATGATTGATTGCGTACTTGACGGACCTGCCTCATTGCGAAGTTCGCCTTACATCTGCCAGGTCCAGGCAATAGCTCAGCAACACATCGTGCGTATTGCTGTAGCCTGACGTCCCTTTAGCTATATAGTAAAAACTATATGTGCTATATAGCAGCATAAAACATGCCAAAAGCGATAAATTGTTGTATTTATTATATATTTCAAAATAGCGCTATATCAGATATATCTAATATGTAAAGTATCGTGACAAAAAAGCACGCCGGGATAATGAAACTCTAGAAATAAAACTCATAATTTATATTACGAATACAATTAGATAGGCTCGGTTTATGAATAAATTAGTAGCTAAATGTGAAATGCCGAATAATTTTACAATGTCGGTATATATTGCAGAGTGCTATATAGATTGAACAGCGCGCATGCGGTCATGGGATAAAGCATTTAAAAACAAGGTAGTAGAGGGCTTCAGGACCGTAAGGATGTGATTATATACACTGCCAGGTATCACACCCCTGGCAAAGCGGCCAATCAAAACGCTGATAATTCGATACCCTGCGTTTTATCAATCCCGGCTGATTTCTGCCAGATCAAGATCATAGAGTTCGAACGAATACATCAGGCGAATATGGCTGGTGGATGAATGAAACTTCGTAGCAATAAAATCAGGGCATGAAAATGGAACGATGGGTATAACTTTATCCGTGAGATGTGAGCAGCGAATAGAATCCATCTATAACACTGAAAATATATGCGGTTTGCTGGCCAGCTTGTGCTTCACAATAACAGATTCGTCCCAGCACCTGCTGTGAGCGCTCATCCGGAAATCGAAGCTGGACCTGTATCCTGTCATCAATTTCAAATTTTTCCTCTGATAAAAATCGAAACCCGCCTTTACGAATATTTTCGATATGAAAGGACTTTTCGGCAAGGTGAGATTGTGCTTCACCGTTCTTGTTCAATACCTGGATAGAATATGTTTCTGCCATTTCTTTTTTATTGTTTATGCTTCAAGTAAATGAATATCAAAACAGGTGGCACCCGTTATATAAACACAGGTTTAGAAAAAACGGGGCCACCGTTTTGATAGATCTACAACTTTCGCGTTTATGGTGAGCCTGTGCTACTCACATTGCTAACGCGAACTATTTATACCGCTTTCTTCTTTCTTGCAATACCAATAAGACCTAGCAGACCCGAGCCGAATAACCATGCTGCAGCAGGAACCGGAATCGCTGAAACGTCAACATCAGCAAATATTGTTACATTATCAATGAAATAATCTGCATTACAGCCCTGGATTGGTGCGCACGCCGCATTAAACTGCAGCGTAATACCACCGCTGGTATCCGGCCCGGCAAAACCAGTGAAGTTATAGGTGGTCCAGACATCAGGATCGCCATTCGGGAACAGCGGACCGCCGCCCAAGATTTCAGATGCGGATGTACCACCACCAGAGAGTTCTGAGAAGAGCTCGGCAAAAAGGACACCACCCGCGGCGGCAGAGCCTCGGATGTCGAACGAGATATCAATCTGCTGTCCTGGAGTCCATGCACCTGGCAGGAGGTTGGCCTGCTTGATAATGTTAGCAGCGGGATTCAACTCAGTAAGATGGCCAGAGTACAGACCGGAAGATGGATTAACGGTAGAAACCTCTTGACCCGCAGGCCCTGCAGATCCTGGAAACTGTACCCAGCCAGAGAAATCACCGGTTTCAAAACCACCGTTGACCGCGATATCCTGGACTAAAGCATGTGCCATCCCAGCAGATAGTGACAATGCAATTGACACTGCTAATTTAGTTCGAACATTCTTTAACATTTTTGTACCCTCTGTAGTGGTGTGAGCGACCCCGCTGATAACGAGTACCGCCTTTCAAATTGCCAGCTAAAGACCACTACATTGGAAAGGGAGCGTCTCTAATGGCAAAGCTATATAGACAACCTATATGTTGCTATATAGCAGCATAAATCATGCCAATTAGATAACTGATTGTTTTAACTGACATTATTTTCAGCTGGGAAAATACAGCAGCATAATGTGTAAGAAATAGTGACAAATATAGAAGTGTATTCTGCAACCTGCTATCAACAATGAATGTTATTTATATCTTGTATTTCAGCTTGATACGAAATTATCAGGCTGATTATTATAGAAAACAAACTATGTCGACATTACTTACAGTGACGAAAGTCCTTACATACAGCAGGTACACAAGCTGAATAATGAAGAAATTGTAATGCTAGCGCAGAAATTTCCGTGGTTTCGCAACATGAGCTGGTGTTATTGGTGAGCAAATTAAATTTGTGTACTGATATATATCCACACTGTCATTAACAAACGCTGAGATTGAAACGGCTGACCGGGTGATATAAGCAATGACTAGGCGAGGGCTTCGACGGTATTTTTAATATCACGGCAGGTGCCCCTGGTAACCAAGCTCTGCCGGCAGGGCGACGTGTTTATTTGCAAGCGTCTCACCGTTGATCAAACTGGTAAGCATGTCGAATGCACAGTTCAGCAATTTCTGTAACGGGTGCCGCAAGTGTTGTTAATGACGGGGTGATCTGTGAAGCAACAGCAATATCGTCAAACCCGATTACACTTATATCATCGGGCACATTCAAGCCGTGTTGGGTAACTTTTCTGATCACAGCGATAGCCATGGCATCATTCGCGCAGACAATTGCAGTGGGTGGATTTTTTAATCCTAAAAAGTATTCAGCTCCTTCGAGGCCGGACTGGAAGGAATAGTTACCTCTATAAACATGCGCTTCATCCAGCTCCAGGCCATGGTTATTCAAGCCACTTTTATAGCCTTCAAAGCGGTTTTTACCAACATCTGAATCCTGCAGACCTGTCATAAAGCCTATGCGGGTATGGCCCAGGTTGCATAAATAATCAACTGAATTTCTGACGGCATTAAAGTTATCGATGATCACAGAAGGGATGGTTTTATCAGATGCGCTATTGTCTATGGCAACAACAGGAACATGCTTATGAATATCATGAATCACATTTTCATTGCGTGGAAAACAGCTGGCGATTACACCATCGACTTTTTTAAGATGCTTGTGTAGCGAGTTATCACTGATATCTGAAAAATAAATTAACGAATATCCACGTTTAGACCGCCTGTTGCTCGAGAGCATGGAATATCATCGAGTAGTACGGGCTGGTTAAACCCGCGATGATACTGCTGTCGAGATAGTAACCAATGACGTGGGTTTTCTTTTTTGATGTCTTACGATCAGCAACAAATGTGCCCTTGGTTGGAATCTTATACAGCACGCCGTCAGCAACAAGATTGTCAACGGCCTTTCTGATGGTCATGTATGAAAAGCCATAGTCTTTCGCGAGTGTCCGTTCGCCAGGTAACTTGTCGATAATTTCTTTTTTCTTGATCGCTTTCTTTATTTTTTCTTCGACAAGTACATATTTCGGTGTGGTTTTTTCCATCTACACTAGCTCCTCTGACGCATCCATAGAATAAGCTGTGACGGCTTGAATGCTCAGAACACGTATTACCGTAAATATCGATAGTGAATGAACTGTTGTTATTATAAGAAGCATTCGTTTATCCGTTTATATGTCAGTTTCAGCTCTCAAGTGCGTCGAGCAGAAACATCTTATATTTATATATAACAACAAGTTATCTTCTTACTGTTGTTTCCCTCTGCAGCTTTATCACGCAAAACACCTTCAAACTGTCCGATAACAAATGCATTTCATGCTACATAGCAGTATTGTCTACGGTATAGTAAATTATAGCGTAAAACAACATATATATGATTCCGGACAGCCCTGATTCATATCAGATTTTACCCGGGCTAAGCCTGTGACACACAATGTCCGCCAGCAAATGCTCTATCGCATAAGCCATTCGTTGCAGCTGAAGCAACACCACTATTAAGCCGGGACGCGCGTGTGGCCACCAGGAGATAACACCATGACACTTGCTTCTTTCCTGTTTTTCACCTGCCTGGTGGCAGCACTGACTTACTGGCTGACGCGCAAGGACGATCATGCAACGAGTAAAGGCTATTTTCTCGGTGGCAGAAGCCTGACCTGGCCGCTGATCGCCGGGTCATTGCTGTTGACCAATCTGTCTACCGAGCAAATGGTCGGCCTCAATGGCGCTGCCTATACGCATGGCTTTGCTGTCATGGTATGGGAGGTGGTGGCTGTGATTGCACTGGTGTGCATGGCGCTGTTTTTTCTGCCACGCTTTCTTCGCAGTGGCGTATCGACTGTTCCGGAATATCTCGAGATACGCTTTGATCATCAAACCCAGGTCATTACCAACCTGATCTTTCTGATTGCCTACGCAGTCATCCTGCTGCCTATTATTTTATATACAGGTGCGACCGGGCTTATCGGCATTCTTGATGTGCAATCAATGCTGGGGCTGGAATCGCACCGCCAGACATTATGGATTATCGTCTGGGCAGTTGGCATTATCGGCTCAATGTATGCCTTGTTTGGCGGTCTTCGTACTGTCGCTGTCTCCGATACAATCAATGGCATTGGTTTGCTGGTCGGTGGCCTGATGATTGTCTGGTTTGGTCTCAATGCGCTCGGCGATGGCGATTTACTCGCCGGCATTGATGCGCTTTCGGCAGGGAATCCGGGGCGTTTTAATTCCATCGGCGATACTGATAGCGGGGTTCCGTTCGGCACGGTGTTCTCGGGAATATTGCTGCTCAACATGTTTTACTGGACGACCAACCAGCAAATCATCCAGCGCACCTTTGGCGCAAGTTCGCTGGCTGAAGGTCAAAAAGGTGTGCTGGCAACCGGGCTGCTGAAACTCATCGGCCCGCTTTACCTGGTTATTCCCGGACTCATTGCGTATGCCATGTTTAGCGATCAAAACATCGCAGCAGACCTGTCTTACGGCAAGCTGGTCAACCATGTCCTGCCCACGGCATTTGCCGGGTTTTTTGCTGCAGTGATGATGGGCGCTATCCTGTCGAGTTATAACTCGGCCCTGAACAGTACCTGCACACTGTTCAGCCTGGGTTTGTACCAGAAGCTCATTAATAAGAATGCGAGCAATCAACAACTGGTGCGCTCGGGTAAAATTTTCGGCTGGATAATGGCACTGTTCTCAATGAGCCTGGCCCCGCTGCTGCTGGAACAGGAGAGCATTTTCAGTTATCTGCAGAAAATGAACGGCCTGTATTTCATACCCATATTCGCCGTGGTACTGGTCGGTATGCTAACGCGCAGGGTGCCGCCGATTGCTGCAAAAATCGCTCTGCTGGCTGGCTTTAGTATCATCGCCTGCGGTTACTTTGTACCCGCGGCGGCCAGCGTTGTTGCGACCATGCACGATTTTCATTTCCTTGGACTGGTGTTCAGTTACCTGGTGGTGATGATGCTGGTGATAGGGGAGATCTGGCCCATGCCTGATGAGTGGGTACAGGTTGATGTCAGGGCGGTAGATATGACGCCGTGGATTCACGCGCGGGTCGCCAGCCTGGTGCTGGTGTTACTCGTTCTGACGATATACATGGTGTTTGCTGATATATCTGTGCTCGGATGAAAGCGATACCTTATATATGTGTTGTTACACGACAGGACTGTGCGTGCGTATATATATGGTTTTTACATGTCATCTGTTTACATAGATGATCT
The DNA here is from genome assembly GCA_963847575.1 of uncultured Gammaproteobacteria bacterium. Classification (GTDB taxonomy): domain Bacteria; phylum Pseudomonadota; class Gammaproteobacteria; order SZUA-229; family SZUA-229; genus JASBSR01. The sequence continues at coordinate 221 of CAWKAL010000049.1, read as the reverse complement.
ATCCTGCCATCTATTTATATGCCAGCTGGCCCGCAGTTAGCTCAATTCCTTACTCAAATGTAGTTTTTATAATATCAATTGTACTTGACATTACTTTATAGCTCGGTTTAGAGTGCTATATAGCACGTGTTACCGATGCACCGCCAGGCAATGCGCACCCCGGGTGCAGGCGCATCTGTAAACACAGCCACCCTGGCTGACTGATGCTTTCTAGTTCGGAG
>CAWKAL010000048.1:0-31500 GCA_963847575.1 uncultured Gammaproteobacteria bacterium | reverse complement strand
GTCATGACTGCCGGACCCACCTATGAACCCATCGACCCGGTGCGCTTTATTGGCAACCGCAGTTCGGGGCGCATGGGCTTTGCCCTCGCGCAGGCAGCGCGCGATGCGGGTGCTGCGGTCACGCTGATCGCCGGGCCGTGTGCGCTGCCAACGCCCGCCGATGTTAACCGTATCGATGTCGAAACCGCGGCCGAGATGCTGGCAGCAGTACAACAGCAAGTAGCCCGCTGCGATATTTTTATCGCGACCGCGGCGGTGGCCGATTACCGGCCGGCGGAAATCGCCGCGCAGAAAATCAAGAAACACAGCGAACAGCTCATGCTCGAACTGGTGCGCAATCCCGACATCCTTGCCAGCGTCGCCGGTAACTCACCGCGCCCCTTCGTGGTCGGCTTTGCTGCCGAAACTGAAAACCTGGAACAGCATGCGCTCGACAAGCTGAGGCGCAAACAGCTCGACATGATCGCGGCGAATGATGTCAGCGCCATGGGCAGTGCCAAACAGGACATCGGCTTCGGCAGCGAATACAATGCGCTGCAGGTGTTCTGGCCGGGAGGTCAGCAGGCCTTACCCCGTGCGCGCAAGCACGCCATTGCAACCCAACTGGTGCAGCTCATCGCGCATCACTACAGGCAGAAGAACCATGCGAAAGATTCAGCTTAAAATCCTCGACCCGCGGATTGGTAAAGGCATTCCCCTGCCGGCACACGCCACACCCGGTTCTGCCGGGATGGATTTACGCGCCTGTATCGACACCGCGATTACACTCAAACCCGGCGACACCGAGCTGATCCCGACCGGCATCGCGATCCATATCGAAGATCCCGGCCTCGCCGCCACCATCCTGCCACGCTCTGGCCTTGGCCATAAGCATGGTATCGTGCTTGGCAACCTGGTGGGCCTGATCGATTCTGATTACCAGGGCCAGCTGTTCGTGTCATGCTGGAACCGCGGCAAGGACGATTTCCATATTGAATGCGGTGATCGAATTGCCCAGCTGGTGTTTGTGCCCGTGGTGCAGGCGCAGTTCGAAGTCGTCGCTGAATTTGATTCAAGTCATAGGGGCGCTGGTGGCTTTGGTTCATCTGGCCACAAATAATTAATTGCTACACATTTGATCACGGGATTTTGGTATAACGGTTACATGATCTGTTGCAGGCGTTGATCCCGTCTTAGCGTAATTCACAGTCACCGACACTAGCTATATTCACAAAACTTAAAGACACTCAGAATATGAAAAACATTACCAAAGAAATTTTCCGCGCCTACGATATCCGTGGCGTGGTCGAAACCGCGCTGACCCCCGAGGCTGTGCGCAAGATAGGACAGGCATTCGCCAGCGAAGCCCTCAGGCAAAAACAGAACACCGTGGTGATCGGTCGCGATGGCCGGCTGTCCAGCCCGATGCTGTCTGAGGCGCTCAGCGAAGGCCTGCGCGCCGGCGGTTGCGATGTGGTCGATGTCGGCATGGTGCCAACACCGGTGCTGTATTACGCCACCCATAAATTTAAAACCGGGACCGGCATCATGGTCACCGGCAGCCACAATCCACCCCAGTATAACGGCCTGAAAATGCTGATCGCGGGCAACACCATGTACGGCGATGGCATCACGGCACTGTACACACGTATTGTCGAAGGTGACCTGGCGACCGGTGCCGGCAACTACGAAACCCGTGACATCGTGCCTGAATACATCGACACTATCGTGTCCGATATCAAGCTTGCAAAAACCCTGCGCGTTGCGGTCGATTGCGGCAACGGTGTTGCCGGCGCGATTGCGCCCGAACTGTTTCGCAAACTGGGCTGCGAAGTCACCGAGCTGTTCTGCGATGTGGATGGCACCTTTCCGAACCATCACCCCGATCCATCCAAACCTGAAAACCTCGAAGACATCAAGCAAGCCATCGCCGCAGACAAGCTCGATCTTGGCCTGGCATTTGATGGTGACGGCGACCGCGTCGGCATTATCGACGACCAGCAAAAGATCATCTGGGCCGATCGCCAGATGATGCTGTATGCCGCCGACGTGCTCAGCCGCAAACCCGGCGCGCAGATTATTTTTGACGTCAAATCCAGCAGCAACCTCGGCAAGGAAATCGCCCGCCTCGGCGGCGAACCGCTGATGTGGAAAACCGGGCATTCGTTCATCAAGGCCAAGATGAAAGAAACCGGCGCTGAACTCGCCGGCGAAATGAGCGGCCATGTGTTCTTCAAGGAGCGCTGGTTTGGTTTCGACGACGGTCTTTACAGTGCAGCACGCATGCTGGAAATTATCAGCAAACGCAGCGAAGCCGCATCGGTGGTATTCGCAGAATTGCCTGACAGCTTTAATACGCCCGAGCTGCAAATCCATTTCGAACAGGACGGCGCGCACTATACCTTTATGGATAAATTCAAACAAAGCGCGGATTTTGGCAAGGCCGACATCATCACCATCGACGGACTGCGGGTGAATTTTGCTGATGGCTGGGGATTGATCCGGCCTTCGAATACCACGCCAAGCCTGGTGCTGCGTTTTGAAGCCAACAACCAGAAAACACTGGACGAGATACAGGCGAAGTTCAAACAGGAACTGCTCAAGCTCGACAGTGAAATAAAACTGCCGTTTTAACCCACGACCTTTTGCAGCCTAAAATTGAACTGCGGTTTTATGGCGCGCTGAATGATTTTCTGCCAGCGGAAAAACGCCAGCGCAATTACCATTATCGGCTGGATCGCGATACCTCGGTCAAGGACCTGATTGAATCCCAGGGCGTGCCGCATACTGAAATCGAACTGATTTTAGTCAACGGCGCCGCCGTGGGGTTTGATCACCGGGTCGCAGATGCGATGCGTATCGCGGTATACCCGGTGTTTGAAAGCATCGACATCTCACCCGTGCTGCGCTTGCGCGAATCACCTTTGCGCGAGGCTCGCTTCGTGCTCGATTGCCATCTTGGGCGGCTGGCGCGCTACCTGCGCCAGTTCGGCTTCGACACCCTGTACGAGAATAATTATGAGGATGCCGAACTCGCCGATATATCCGCACAGCAAAATCGCATCCTGTTAACCCGCGACCGCGCCCTGCTAAAGCGCAAGATCATCAGCCACGGGTATTTCGTACGTTCCACCCGGCCGCTGACACAGTTTCATGAAGTCATGCGCCGATTTAAGCTGTATGACCAGATCGTGCCTTTCGGTCGCTGCACCCGCTGCAATGGCAATGTCATCGCGGTCAACAAGGCCGAGATTATCGACCAGCTCGAACCCGGCACGGTTCGTCATTATGAAGATTTCTGGCGCTGCAGCAGCTGTGGCCAGGTGTACTGGGAAGGCAGCCACTATCAACGCATGCAGCAAACCACTGACAGTGTCATCGCAACGGCCAACGGCCAAGGCACATCCCGCGACTGAGCGAATTTAACGCTCACCTGCACAGCCGATCCATGATCAACGAGATGCGATTTGCGTCGCACCCGGCTTTGGGGTGAAATAGCGACCACATTACTGGAGACTCCTTTGGACAAAAAATCGGCGCATAACGTCGCCAGCGTACTGGCTGAAGCCCTGCCGTATTTGCAGCGCCTCAACAATAAAACCGTGGTCATCAAGTACGGCGGCAATGCCATGGTCGACGAAAAACTCAAGGCCAGTTTTGCGCAGGACATCGTGTTGCTGAAACAGGTCGGGGTTAACCCGGTGGTGGTACACGGCGGTGGCCCGCAGATAGGTGAGCTGCTGAAAAAAATCGGCAAGGAATCAACTTTCATCGACGGCATGCGCGTGACCGACCGCGAAACCATGGACGTGGTGGAAATGGTGCTCGGCGGACTGGTCAATAAAAGCATTGTCAGCCTGATCAATCTCAATGGCGGCCACGCGGTGGGACTGACAGGCAAGGATGGCGGCCTGATACGCGCAAAAAAAATGAACATTACGCGCAAGACACCGGACCTCGAAGCACCCGAAATTATCGATCTCGGCCACGTCGGCGAAGTCACCGCGATTGATCCGTCGGTGGTACACATGCTCGATCAGGGTGAATTCATTCCGGTGATAGCACCGATCGGCGTCGGCGCTGACGGTGAGTCCTACAATATCAATGCCGATATCGTGGCGGGAAAACTCGCCGGTGTGCTGGGTGCGGAAAAACTCCTGCTGCTGACCAACACGCCCGGCGTGCTGGATAAAACCGGTAACACGCTGACCGGGCTGACGCTGCACGATATCAACGCGCTGGTGGCCGATGGCACCATCGCCGGCGGCATGTTACCCAAAGTAAATTGCGCCACCGATGCAGTGAAATCCGGGGTTAAAACTGCGCACATCATTGATGGCAGGGTAGAACATTCGGTATTGCTGGAGCTGCTCACCGACGAGGGCGTCGGCACCCTGATCAAAAGCTGAGGGACATTACTATTCGGTGGCGGTGTCTGCTGGCGTGTCTTCGATGGCTGGCGGCCTGTTCCTGGCTTCGATCTGATCACGCAGGCGTTTTTGTTCAGCCTTGAGCTCACGGAAACGCAGAATGTAATCACTGAACTGGGTGTTAACAGCCTTGCGTTTATCTTCGTGCGTGCGCCTGACTTCGCGCTGGGTCTCGAGCTGCCGGCGTTCACCATCGACCTTTTGGTAGAGTGTTTCGGGTACGACCCTGCCCTGCGCCTTGAGCGATGCAATTAGCGTCTCGCTTTTCTCTATTTTTTTAATTGAATCCTCGATGATTGAATTTGATAACTGGATCTGGGATTCGACCGCTTCGATACGCGCGTCACGTGCAGCAACCAGGTCTCGCTCGGTGGTATAGGTATCGAGCAGGATGCGGTCACGCCGGCGTTTTTCTTCTTCGCGCTGTTGCTTTACGTTCTTTTACCAGCTCGATGCGCTTTCTTTCCACGCGTTCTTCATCGGTCTCAGCGGCATCCACATTTCTTACCGAGAGCCCCTGCTGATTCATTTCCTTATGTTCTTTCACAAGGTATTGCGCGGGAACAGTATCACTGTAATGAATCTGGCCGTTGTCATCGATCCATTTGTACATTTTGGCCTGCACTGGCATAGCCGTCGCGCTGATGACGATTAACAATGGCACTGCGTATTGTCGCATTTCTAAAAAAACTCCCGATCCGATAACCACAGAGTATAGACACCGATTTGGCCGCCTGCTGAGTAGCCGATATCCCTGCTGTGGCAGAATGCAGGCCACTATCATAACGCATGGCATACCCGGCCTGAAGGCACATGCTCGAGCAACTGCTGATTTTCGCGATTTCGCTTGTCGCCAATGTGTTTTCCGCATTATCCGGCGGCGGCGCAGGCCTGATCCAGCTACCCGTGTTAATTTTCCTGGGATTGCCCTTCGGTATTGCCATCGCCACGCACAAGGTCGCCACGGTGGCACTCGGCATAGGCGCGACCCTGCGACATCTGCGCGACAGCCGTCTTGAACGCCAGTTTGCGCTGTTCATGATTATAACGGGACTGCCCGGGGTTATCATCGGCGCCAGTTTTATTCTGCAGGTGCCTGACAGGATAGCTGAAATATGCCTTGGCGTGCTCACCCTCGGGCTCAGTGTTTATTCATTTCTATCGCCCGGCCTCGGCCAGCTGCATCAACTCCTGCATCGAAATCGGCGCGGCTACGCCATCGGCGGCAGCGTGCTGTTTTTGATTGGCATACTCAACGGCTCCCTCACCTCCGGTACCGGCCTGTTCGTTACCCTGTGGCTGGTGCGCTGGTTCGGCATGGATTACAAACGCGCCGTGGCCTACACCCTGGTGCTGGTCGGCCTGTTCTGGAACGCCACCGGGGCGATCACGCTGGGACTGCTCGGCGAAATCTACTGGCTGTGGATCCCGGCACTGTTGCTCGGCTCACTGCTCGGCGGCTACCTCGGCGCGCACCTCGCCATCGTCAAAGGCAACAAGCTGATCAAGCGCAGCTTCGAACTGGTGACTTTGTTGATTGGCCTGAAGTTGATAGTTGGGTGAAAAGCTATTTGCCACAGAGGGCACAGAGAACGGTGAGAAGTAAATCAAAAAAGCTTTTTGCCGCAAATGAACGCAAATAAACGCGAATATAAATAAATGTGCCTACGGCAAAAGAGATCAACACATATATGGTTTTATTTGCGTTTATTCGCGTTCATTTGCGGCTATCATTTTGATGACTTTAACTCGGCGTGCTCAGTGTCCTTTGTGGCGAATTGTTTTTAAATTCCGTATTGCTCGCGGTAAGTACGCATCGCGTCGAGCTGTTGTGTTGCTGTGCCGTTGCTTTCGAGGTATTCGATCAGGTCACTCATGGTGATAATGCTATACACATTAATACCGTAATCGCGTTGCACTTCCTGGATGGCGGATAATTCTGCCTTGCCTTTTTCCTGGCGGTCGAGCGCGATCAGCACTGCGCAGGTTTTTGCGCCGGCACTCTCTATTATGTCCACCGCTTCGCGTATCGCGGTGCCGGCGGTGATGACATCATCAACAATCAACACCTTGCCCGCGAGTTTTGCGCCGACGATATTGCCGCCTTCGCCGTGGTCCTTGGCTTCCTTGCGGTTAAACGCATACGGCCTGTCGATGTTGTGATGTTCAGCCAGCGCAACTGCCAGCGCTGACACCAGTGGAATGCCTTTATACGCCGGGCCAAACAGCACATCGTAATCAATTTTCATGTCTACCAGTGCAGCGGCATAGCTGTTGCCGAGTTGTGCCAGCGCGCTGCCGGTGTTGAACAGGCCTGCGTTGAAAAAATACGGGCTCACGCGCCCGGATTTAAGCGTGAACTCGCCAAAGCGCAACACCTCATGTTGTAACGCCAGTTCGATAAACTGCTGTTTGTAAGCCTGCATGCCTGATTCCCGTTTTCTGCTGGGGCGATTATAACGGCGCTGGCACACATGTGACAGCGCAGGTATCATGCACCGCTATGAAAATCATCTCCGCCAATACCAATGGCATACGCTCGGCCGCCAAAAAAGGCTTTTTTACCTGGCTGAACAAAGTCGATGCCGATGTCATCTGCATCCAGGAAACCAAGGCACAGGAGCACCAGCTCGGTGACGCGGTATTCTGCCCCGAAGGTTATTTTTGCCAATATCACGACGCAGTCAAAAAAGGCTACAGCGGTGTCGCCATTTACAGCAAGGTGCAACCCAGAAAAGTAATCAAAGGCCTGGGCTGGCACGACATCGACATCGAAGGCCGGTATATCGAATTTCAGTACAAAAATCTCAGCATCATTTCGCTCTACATGCATTCCGGCTCTTCGAGTGAGGAACGCCAGGCAGTGAAATTTGATTTCATGGATCGCTTCCTGCCGTATTTGCAAAGCCTGCGGCGCAAGCGGCGTGAATTTATTATTTGCGGTGACTGGAACATCGCGCACAAACAAATCGATATCAAGAACTGGCGCAGCAACCAGAAAAATTCCGGCTTCCTGCCCGAGGAACGCGCCTGGCTGGATACATTATTTGACGAGGTGGGTTATGTTGATAGCTTCCGCGTCGTTAACCAGCAGGCCGAGCAATACACCTGGTGGTCCAACCGTGGCCAGGCCTGGGCAAACAACACCGGCTGGCGGATTGATTACCAGGTGATTACGCCGAAGCTGGCGCCGCTGGTCACGGGCGCCGAGATTTACAAGGCCGAGCGCTTCTCTGACCACGCCCCCCTGATTGTCGATTACGATTTCGAACTGGCATGACAACCGGGCAGTCGCAGTCGCACAGCTGGCGTGAGGCACTAACGGTCTACCGCCAGCCGCGCGTGCTGGCGATGTTGTTCCTCGGTTTTTCTGCAGGCCTTCCGCTGTTACTGGTGTTCGGTACGCTATCGGGGTGGCTGGCGCGCGTCGGCATCGACAAAAGTTCGATCGGCCATATCAGCTGGGTAGCGCTGCTTTACGGTTTGAAGTTTATCTGGGCACCACTGGTCGACCGCGCGCAATTACCGCTACTGGGCTCTCTGCTCGGTCAGCGCCGCAGCTGGATGCTGCTCGCGCAGGCCGGCGTAATCGGCGGCCTGCTGGCGATGGCATCGAGTGATCCCATCGCCCATCTTGACCTGCTGGTGCTGTCTGCGCTGCTGGTTGCGTTTTCATCCGCCACCCAGGACATAGCGATTGATGCCTGGCGTATCGAAGCCATGCCGATCGAAGTTCAGGGTGCGATGTCGGGCACGTATCAAATGGGGTACCGGCTGGGCATGCTGCTCGCCGGCGGCGGCGCCTTCACCATGGCGCATTACCAGTCCTGGCCGTTTGCTTACACCATGCTCGCCGCCTGCATGGTCATTGGTATTATCACCACCCTGCTGATTCCCGAACCCGAACACACAGTGGATCGCGACACCTGGCGCGAAGAAGAAAAAGTTATTCACTTCATGGAAAACTCCGCCCACCTGTCTGCTCGCCAGCGCAATGTCTATGCCTGGTTTATCGGCGCAGTCGTGTGCCCGTTCACCGAGTTTTTCATACGTAACGGGCGTGCCGCTATCGGCATATTACTGTTCATCGGCCTGTTTCGAATCAGCGACATCACCATGGGCATCATGGCGAACCCGCTGTATGTCGATGTGGGTTATAGCGACCTCGAGATCGGGCTGGTAACAAAAACCGTGGGGCCGTTTATCACTATTGTCGGCGCGCTGCTGGGTGGCTCTCTGGTGGTCCGATTTGGCGTCATGCCGATCCTGTTGCTGGGCGCCATCCTGGTGATAGTGACTAACCTGTTATTTGTTGTCGTTGCCATGCTGCCACCGGACCTGGTGTACCTGTCACTGGTGGTCGGGGGCGATAATCTGAGCGGTGGTATGGCCGGTTCTGCCTTTATTGCCTACCTTTCAGGGTTGACCAATCGCGCCTATACCGCCACCCAGTATGCCCTGTTCAGCTCGCTGATGTTGCTGCCGGCCAAGTTCATGGGCGGCTTTTCGGGCGACATCGTGGACGCATACGGCTATGTGAATTTCTTTATTTATACCGCAGTGCTGGGAATCCCCGCCATTTTGCTGATCTTCTACCTGCGAAGCAGCCGCCTGCACCAGGATGAACGCCACTAGCCATTCGTACGGGTTCAGGGCGCAACGCACAGCTCAATTCTATCCCAGGTAGCCTCCGAGCTTCTTAATTTTATCAATAATATCAACATGATAAACAATTGTGTCAGGAATTCCTATGGATTTGAACTTTAGTATATTATTACTTTCTAATCAGTTAATTACTATATGCACATTGGAGAAAAACCATGATTATCGACACACTTACCATTCTGGGTGTACTGGTGGCAGGGGCTATTACCTGGGCTGTCATCAAGCTGCAATTCAAATAATTTATTAATTACTTGTATACCAATAATAATAACTAACATACGGAGATCACCATGATTATCGATAGCTTCACTATCGTGGGCATGGTCGTGGTCGCAACCCTGGTCTGGGTTATTGTCACGCTGTAAATCAAGCTTACTTTTACCGGCGACTGTTAACGCAGTCGCCCGGTGTGGTGTGTTTTCGTGACAGAATACCCGACCATTCATTTTGCGCACGCACTGAACTGTCTTGACCCAGATACCCTGTACACCGCTCAGCCTGTATGTGCACATCCCCTGGTGTGTGCGTAAATGCCCGTATTGTGATTTCAATTCGCATGCTGCACCCGACGCCATTAATGAGCAGGTATATGTCGATGCCCTGCTGAGTGACCTCGCCCGCGAGCGTGAACTCACAGGCCAGCGCACACTGCACAGTATTTTTATCGGCGGCGGAACCCCCAGCCTGTTTTCGGCACACAGTATTGGCGCGATCCTCGAAGGCGTGAACCGCCATTATGACTTTGCCGAAGATATTGAAATCACGCTGGAAGCCAATCCCGGGACGTTCGAGCAGGAAAAATTTAACGGCTTTCGCGCGGCCGGGATTAATCGCCTGTCCATCGGCATCCAGAGCTTTAATGATGCCGCGCTCAAACGCCTGGGCAGAATTCACAGCGCAGGCGAAGCGCATAACGCGATCACCACTGCGCGTCGCGCAGGCTTTGAAAACCTCAACCTGGACCTGATGTTTGCCCTGCCCGAGCAGACCCTGGCTGAGGCCCTGCACGATGTAAACACCGCGTGTGCGCTGGATGTTCAGCACATTTCGCACTACCAGCTCACACTCGAACCCAACACCCTGTTCTATAGTCAGCCGCCGCCGCTGCCCGACAGCGAACTGATGTGGGATATGCAGGAAGCCTGCCAGCAGGTGCTGGCTGACGCTGGCTTTAGCCAGTACGAAGTCTCGGCCTGGTCACGCCAGCGGCCGAGCGCACACAATCTCAATTACTGGCAGTTCGGTGATTATCTCGGCATCGGTGCCGGCGCGCACGGCAAACTCGGCGAACCCGGGCAGGCGCGCATTCAGCGGCGCTGGAAACGGCGACAGCCGCAGGATTACATTGCGCACGCAGCGAGCGGTGACGCTCTCTCGGGTGAATCAGTCATCAGCGATGAACAACTGGTATTTGAATTCATGATGAATGCGCTGCGCCTGCCGGGGGGCGTGGATACCGCCCTGTTCGAGCAGCGCACCGGGTTGACACTGGCGCAACTCGAAGCTGCCTGTGCCAGCATCGACAGTGAATTATTGAGCATCGACGAGGCGCGCATCCGCACCACTGCTCTCGGTTTTCGGTTTCTCAATGATGTGCTGGGAAAACTGCTCTGAGCGCTGGCTTAGCGTGAACCCTTGATAATTTTATCGAGCGCTTTTTGTTGGTCTACCTGTTGCTGATCCATCATTTCCTTGACCGAGCCCGCCTGTTTTAACAAATCCTTCATCCCGCCCGGGGTATAAGGGTTGCCCGGTTGCGAAACCTGGGCTGCCGCGGCTGCTTCGGGCTGGCGGGGTTTCACCGCCTGCATGGTACTCAGGTTAGGCGCCAGCTCGATGAGTTCGGCATCACCCCCCGGCGGCGGCTGGCTGCTGAACTGCATGATACCGTGCTCGTCACGCCATTTGTACATCTGCACGGCTTTGTCCGTGGTCACCGATTTGATGGTGGTCGGCAGTTTGACGCCGCCGGATCCGGACGACTTGAAAAAATCGAGGTTAAATTTATCAGCCACGGGATTATCACCCAGGAATATCATGGGCAATGCCACCAGCAGGATGAGGACAATGAGCATGGATATAATGGTCGATTTCATAGGTGGTGTTCCCTGTGGCGGCGATGTGGTGTGTTATGGTGTTTTTTAGCAGAAAAACCCGGTGCGTACAAAGTCATGGCCCACCAGGCCAGCAGCAGTTACACGATTTCAGTGTCCATGCACCTTGCCTATCCATTGGCCAGGATGTAGAATCCACTGCCTTTTCGAAGACCGTTTCCACGAGGAAGCCAAGATGAAACCGGAAATCCATCCGAAGTACAAAGAAGTCAGTGTTACCTGCAGCTGCGGCAACAGCTTTAGCACGCGCTCGACCTATGCCAAAAACGAGATGACGATCGAAGTTTGCTCGCAGTGCCACCCGTTCTACACCGGCAAACAGAAGATTCTGGACAGCGCCGGTCAGATCGAGAAATTCAACAAACGCTTTGGTTCCAAGAAATAAGCTTGCCGCTGTTTCAGAAAACCACGCAAAAAGGCGCCTTCAGGCGCCTTTTTTTGTCTGCCTGACCTGTATTGATGATGGCCGATCAAGGTGCTGTTCATCGCGCTTTTCATGGCCACGGCCGGTGCCAGTCACGCTTCCAGTGCACTTTGCACCACACCCGAATTCGATGAGATTGCGCACATCCGTTATGTCCACGATGGCGATACCGTGCACCTCGATGATGGCCGCAAGTTGCGCCTGATCGGCATCGACACCCCCGAGCTGGCACGCGGAAAACAGCCCCGGCAGCCGTTCGCCATCGAAGCCCGTGACTTCCTGCGCGCGCGTGTCAAACAGCATGCACATCGCGTCGGCATAGTATACGACCGGGAAAAGCACGACAAATACGGGCGCACGCTGGCGCATCTTTATTTTGAAAACGGCGACAGCGTGCAGCGTGCCCTGCTCGAAGCAGGTCTCGCAGTCGCTTTTACCACGCCGCCCAATGCTGCACAGCATGCCTGCTACCAGTCGGCCGAGGCGCACGCGCAGCAACAGGCAGGTAAGCTCTGGACGCACGAAAAATACAGCACGCACGAGGTAAGTGACCTGCAGGCAGACAGTGACGGTTTTCGTATTCTGCGTGCACGCGTGTTGCAGAGTCGAAGTTCGAGCAAAGGCCACTGGCTGACGCTCGAAGCGGGTCTCTCCATACAGATCAAGCCTGCAGACCTGGACAACTTCGCGCCGAGCATGCTCGAATCACTGCCCGGCAAAACCGTCGAAGTTCGGGGCTGGCTGCACCCCAGGAAATCAAACCGCGAACACCCGGTTTTATATGCAACTACGTCACCCGGATAATCTTCGCATTCTTTGACCGCCCGTCAGCACTACCCCATGTGGGTGACAGCCGGGTAAGTATGCATTGACTAGAATGCTGGTTTTTTTTCACGCATAAAAATACACTCAGCATGAGCTTCTCATTCAAACAGAAAGCACTGGATTATCACGCCAGCCCGAAACCCGGAAAAATCGCCACCGCGATCACCAAACCCTGCGCCAGCCAGCTCGATTTGTCGCTGGCCTATACCCCGGGCGTAGCCGAGCCCTGCCGCGCCATCGCGCGTGACGCCAGCACCGCCTACCACTACACCAGCAAGGGCAACCTGGTCGCGGTCATCAGTGACGGCACCGCGGTACTGGGCCTGGGCAATATCGGCCCGCTGGCGAGCAAACCGGTGATGGAAGGCAAGGCGGTATTATTCAAGGCCTTCGCCGATATCGATGTGTTTGATATCGAAGTGAATGCCGCAATCACCGCAGGCCTTTATCGATACCGTGCGCAACATCGCACCGACGTTCGGCGGCATTAACCTCGAAGACATTGCTGCCCCGGCCTGTTTTGAAATCGAGCGCGCACTGTGTGAACAACTCGATATTCCGGTATTTCACGATGACCAGCACGGTACCGCCATTATCATTGCGGCCGCCCTGATCAATGCGATCGAGTTACAGCACAAAAAAATTGAAGACATCAGCATCGTCTGCCTCGGTGCGGGCGCTGCCGGTATCGCCTCGATGCGTTTATTAAAAGCACTCGGTGCTTGTGCGCGAAAACCTCTACATGGTTGATCGCAAGGGCGTGATCCACGCCGGCCGCGATGACCTGAATGAATACAAGCAGGAATTTGCTCTCGATACTGACAAACGCACGCTGGCAGATGCGATGCGCGACGCGGATGTTTTCATCGGCGTTTCCGGCCCCGATCTGCTGAGTTCTGACATGCTCGCCAGCATGGCACCGCGGCCGGTGGTGTTTGCGCTGTCCAATCCCGATCCGGAAATCCTGCCCGAGCTCGCACATCTCACACGCGATGATCTCATCATGGGCACCGGGCGCAGTGATTACCCCAACCAGGTGAATAATGTACTTGGCTTTCCGTACATTTTCCGCGGCGCCCTCGATGTCCACGCCAGTGGCATTAACCAGGCGATGCAGATTGCCGCGGTGCACGCACTGGCACAACTTGCACGTGAGCCGATTCCAAAACAGGTACTGCAGGCCTACGGGCTGGATACACTGAGCTTTGGCCGCGAATACATCATCCCCAAACCGGTCGACCCGCGCCTGATTGAGACCATTCCAGCCGCTGTCTCCAGGGCCGCTATCGCCACTGGACTGGCGCGAAAATTTCCCGCTGGCGAGCAGGCCAGAGACATCGCCTGATGTTTATCGGCATTGCGTTTTAGCCAGTGTACCGCGCGGTTTGAACTGCGGCTCACCGGCAGCAGCTTAATCAGACCGCGGCTTACACCTGCACGGCTTGCGGCTGCGGGTATTCCTCATGTATTTATACAGCGACGAGTTTTTACGTTTTGATGGCGTGAAACTACCCTGCTGGCCGTTTTCAGGCCTATAGTTAAGATCAATAACTGGAAGGAGGCTGCATGAACAAAATCAGCATTGTTGGCGCAGGTCGCGTCGGCGAATCTGCCGCACAATTCATTGCCGGCAACGATCTGTGTCGAGAAATTGCACTGATTGATGTACGCGAAGGTGCTGCTGAAGGTGCCGCACTGGATATCCAGGAGGTTGCGCCCCTGTGTCAATTCGATACCCGCCTCTATGGCGGCAGCGATTACACTTTGCTCAAAGATTCCAACATGGTCGTGATCACCGCCGGCCTGCCGCGCAAGCCTGGTATGTCACGCTCGGACCTGCTGGAGAGCAATGTCGCAATTATTGATACCGTGCTCGAAGGCGTGCATAAATATGCACCCGACAGCATGCTGTTATTTGTCTCCAACCCGGTGGACGTGCTGACCTACCATGCCTTTATTCAAACCGGCTGGCCACGTAATCGCATATTCGGCCAGGCCGGGGTACTCGACTCGAGCCGCATGGCAAGCTTCATCGCCATGGAAACCGGCTATTCCACCCAGGATATCAATACCATGGTGCTCGGCGGCCACGGTGACACCATGGTGCCGATCATGCGCTACACCACGATTTCGGGGATCCCGATTTCACACTTTCTGTCGCAGGCAAAACTCGACGAAATCGTCGAACGCACGCGCAACGGTGGCGCAGAAATTCTTGCATTGCGCCAGAACAGCAGCGCCTACGGCGCACCCGCGGCATCGGTCGCTGAAATGGTGGATGCGATTGTGCATAATCGCAAACGCATTCTGCCCACGGTCGCGGTGCTCGAAGGTGAATACGGCCTTAGCGGGATCGCCATCGGCGTGCCAGCGGTGCTCGGCATCAATGGCATGGAAAAAGTCATCAGCCTCGACATGAACGACGAAGAAACTACGCTGTTCCACAATTCAGCAGCCCTGGTGAAAAAAGATATCGGCCTGCTGAAACAGACGAGTTAGCATCAGCTGACCGGATTATTAGCCGGCTGAAAGCAAAAAACGCCGTTACCGCGATGCGGTAAACGGCGTTTTTTATAGTTTTAGAAAAAGTAGCTGGTATTAAACAGCAACTACATTTTCTGCCTGCGGGCCTTTCTGGCCCTGGGTAACAGTAAACTCAACTTTCTGTCCTTCCTTCAGGGTTTTGAAACCGTCAGACTGGATAGCGCTGAAATGAACAAAAACGTCCGGGCCATTATCCTGAGAAATGAAACCGAAGCCTTTTGACTCGTTGAAGAATTTAACTGTGCCAGTAGTAGTAGACATATCTTTTAAAACCTGTATTAATAATTAATCATTGCCGGTCAGGGCGTATTGCATAGAGAGACGGTATTACTTATGCGTTGCAGGAAGATACGCTACGGCGGGACTTCTTTGCGGCAAACATAAATATTGCCATATCCTTTATTGCGCCCCGATTATACAACCATATCTGGAAAAAAGTCGACCAGCTATTTTTTCGACCCTGGCCGGCCTAGGATGCCGCTCGCGAAGCGCGCTTGCGCTCATTTTCGGTGAGCAGCTTTTTGCGCATGCGTATCGACAACGGGGTCACCTCGACCAGTTCGTCATCATCGATGAATTCCAGCGCCTGTTCCAGCGTCATTTTGATCGGCGTGGTCAGGGTAAGTGCTTCATCAGTACCCGATGCGCGCACATTAGTCAGCTGTTTGCCTTTTAGCGGATTCACCACCAGGTCATTGTCGCGCGCGTGAATGCCCACCAGCATGCCTTCGTACACGGTATCGCCGTGCGACAGGAACATGCTGCCACGTTCCTGCAAATTATAAATTGAATACGACAATGCCTTGCCCGCGCCATTCGAGATCAGCACGCCCTTGCTGCGCTGGCCGATTTCAATGTTGAGCTTGGGACCGTAACTGTCGAACACGTTGTACAGCAGGCCATTGCCCTGGGTGGCGGTTAAAAACTCGGTACGAAAACCAATCAGGCCGCGGGTGGGAATGATGTAATCGAGGCGCACGCGACCGTGGCCGTCGGGTGTCATATTTTTGAGTTCGGCCTTACGCTTGCCGAGCCTTTCCATGACCGTGCCCTGTGAATCTTCCGGCACATCGACGGTGAGTTGCTCGTAGGGTTCGCACTGTTTGCCGTCAATTTCCCTGATGACCACTTCGGGGCGACCCACGCATAATTCAAAGCCTTCACGGCGCATGTTTTCAATCAACACCGACAGATGTAATTCACCACGGCCCGAAACGCGGAATTTATCCCCGGTTTCACCCGGCTGAACACGCAGCGCAACATTGTGTATCAGCTCCTGCTCGAGTCGGTCTGAGATATTTCGCGAGGTCACATACTTGCCTTCTTTACCTGCCAGCGGACCATTGTTGACCTGGAACATCATGCTCAGGGTGGGCTCGTCGACCGACAATGGCGGCATCGCGACCACGTGTTCCGGGTCACACAATGTGTCGGAGATATTCAGGCCATCGATACCGCTAAAACAGATAATGTCGCCGGCCCTGGCTTCCGGGACTTCGACCCGCTCGAGACCGTGGAAACCCAGGATCTGCTGCATACGCACGCCATTGCGCACCTTGCCCTTGCGGTCGACCAGGCTCAGTGCCTGGTTACGTTTGACTTTGCCGTGCTTGACGCGGCCGATACCGATGACGCCGACGTAGGAGTTGTAGTCCAGCGAACTGACCTGCATCTGGAACGGCGCATCCTCGTCCACATCGGGGGCCGGCACAAATTCAATAATGGCTTCCAGCAATGGCGTCATATCACCGCTGCGAACACTTTCTTCGAGGCCGGCATAGCCGCCAATACCCGAGGCATAGATCACCGGAAAATCCAGCTGCTCATCGGTGGCACCCAGCTTGTCGAACAGATCAAAGGTCTGGTCCAGCGCCCAGTGCGGGCGTGCCGCGGGTTTATCGACCTTGTTAATCACCACGATGGGTTTGAATCCCATGGCAAACGCTTTCTGGGTGACAAAACGGGTCTGCGGCATCGGGCCTTCCTGGGCATCGACCAGCAGCAGTACAGAATCGACCATCGAAAGTACCCGCTCTACCTCGCCACCAAAGTCGGCATGCCCGGGGGTATCGACGATATTGATACGGTAGTCATTCCACTTGATCGCGGTATTTTTCGCCAGAATGGTGATACCACGCTCTTTTTCCTGGTCATTGGAGTCCATCACGCAGGAATCCATGTCTACCCGGGTATCAACCGTACCGGACTGTTTTAAAAGTTCATCAACCAGCGTGGTTTTGCCATGGTCAACGTGGGCAATAATGGCGATATTGCGAAGTTTTGCGCTCAAAATGGGATCTCAAAGTGGGGGTAATCGACGTATAAGGCGGCCATTATATAGACGACCTGTGTCAAACACACGCAGAATTGCACTTTAGTCATATGTTTCGCTACAAATAATTCTGGCAAGATGGTCAATAGACCTTCAAATTGTTGGACGGGATGCCTTTATGCGCCAGAGACACAGGGAAATAACACCATGCGTGACTCGATAAATCATTACTGGCTGATCGCCATATGCCTGATCTGCGTTGCCACGGCCCTGCTGCTGGAACCGATCGCGCAGGATCCCGCCTACCACCTGTTTGCCGACCAACGCTCACTGCTGGGTGTGGCGAATTTCTGGAATGTGATATCAAACCTGGCCTTTGTGCTGAGCGGCCTGCTCGGCCTGAAGCTGTGCTGGCAAGCACGCAGGCAGATACCCGGGGTCAGCGAAATCGGGCTCGCTTACCCGGGATTTTTTCTCGGCATCCTGCTCACCGGGTTTGGCTCTGCGTACTACCATCTTGCGCCCGACACCAGCTCACTGACCTGGGATCGCCTGCCAATGACGCTGGCTTTCATGTCGTTTTTTATTATTGTGCTCGCTGAACACATCAGTGTGCGCACCGCCCGCATGCTGCTATGGCCGTTGCTGCTCGCAGGTGTGTTATCCGTACTGTACTGGCACTACACAGAGATCCGGCAGCAGGGCGATATGCGCGCCTACATCCTGGTGCAGTTTCTACCGGTATTGCTGACACCGCTGATCTTGCTGTTGTTCAATTCGAGATACACCCACAGCGCTTATTTCTGGGGCATGTTTGGCCTCTACCTGGCCGCCAAAGTTGCCGAGCATCATGACCACACTATTTTTGAAGTCACCGGGTTTAGCGGGCATTCTTTAAAACACCTGCTGGCAGGGGGCGGTGCACTGGTGTTTTATCTGATGCTGGCGCAACGCCGCGCCGCGTTCACATCGGAACTGGCCACTCGCTCAGAGGCCAATCCAGTGGCTGACAGCCTGCCGGGCTGATTCATTCATCGGTCGCGCCACCAGCCCGCTGCGGCTGATACTGATCTGGTAACGCGCCGCGTCAGACATGGGCAAAAATACCGCGCTGCCGTAGGCGGCATCGACAAACACCCCCATGATGTCATGGTGGCGACTGGCGACCTGCCATAAATCCAGCTTCGGCTCTTCACCCAGCGCATGAACACTGCGCTGCAGTTCCAGTTCATCACTGGTTTGTGTGTAACGGCCACTCAGGCGATGCAGGCGATACTGCGCATCCAGCCCGAGCAGGCTGGCATAGCCGTGCCAGAGCAACATCTGCGCTTCGAGCCGCCATTCATCACCGTGCATGTCATAGCGTTGTGGCGTCGTCTCCGCAACATAATCGAGCTGTGCAGAGAAATGCTGATCACCCAGACGAGTGAATTCAATTTCAGCCACCGGGGCTTCGAACACCAGCCGGTCGTAGAGGTAAAGATTCGATGCCAGTAAAAAGCTGACGCCTGCCAGCAGCAGTAGCAACAGGCCGATCAGTTCCCGGTTGAGCGCCGCCAGCGGTCGGCGCTGCAGCAACCGCCTGATTCCGCTGTAACAGAGAAAGACGCCGGTGAGCGCAAGAACAATACTCGCCAGTGTCAGTACAGACATGGCCCGGAGGGTGAAATGAATGCCGTCACAGCAGGGCGCTGCCGAGCTGTGCTTACGACTTCAGAGATACACTGTTGTGTCGGACTCGGCAAGGTACTTGAGGGGCGAGAAATCGCGCGGCCTAATCTGCTTTGATGCGGGCACGACAGCTGGCAGCCGCAGCGCTATCACCCGCCATTTCGTGCAGCTTTGCCATTTCTTCCAGCACACGCGGATGATCCCTGTCATGCGCCAGGGCCTGTTCGCAATGCTTCATGGCAAGGGCCAGGTCGCCGGTTTTGACCCTGACCCGCGCCAGTCCCAGCAGGGCGTATAAATCGTGGCCGCTGTTCAGGCTGGATTCATAATGCAGCGATGGCATCATCGTGCCTGTCCAGATTGACCAGCGCATCGCCCACGCGTGTCCATAAGGCCTGGTTTTCAGGCTCGCGTTCGAGGATCTTGTCCCACCAGAATACCGCCTGGTTGAGATCAAGCTTGCCGCGATAGCAGTCACCCATGCCGAACAGTGCAAAATTGTTTTGCGGATCAAGCTCCAGCGCATGCTTGTACTGGTCCATGGCACGGTCGTATTCCTTGCGCCGACGGTAGATGTTACCCAGCATGGTCATCACCACCACGTTATGGGTATCGTTGTGCTTCATCAGTTCTTCAAAGCAGCGCAGTGCATTCACATCATCGTGTTGCGCATAATAAACATTGCCCAGCCCCATCAGTGCAAACGCATCATGTGGCCGCACTTCCAGTGCCTGCTGGTAAAAATCAATCGCATCATCGGTACGGTTCATTTTGTAGAAGGCATCGGCAACGCGCACCATGACATGGCTGTCCCGGGGATTAATTTCCAGGTAGCGCAACCAGAATGGAACCGCCTTGTCAGGATGCTGCTGGCCACGCCGCGCATCACCTGCACCGCGCAGTGCAAACACGTTTTTAGGGTCCAGCTTGAGCACCGCATCGTAACATTCAGCCGATTTGACGAAATCGCATAATTTACGATAGACATCGCCCAGCCCGGAAAGCACGTAGAGGTTTTCAGCATCGATTTCGCGGGCTTCTATATAGGTGGCACGCGCAGCTTCATAGTCGCCCTTGCGGAACAGCCGGCTGCCTTTTTTCGAGAGCTCGATGACGGTTTTATTAGTTGTTGCAGACATTTTGATTCAGCTTTCCCGGTTTGTCGTATCCACGATGCGTGATCATACATTTTTAGCACAGGCAAATGAAGTCTCAAATATGAGCGCCCGCCCAGTGAGCCAGATGCATCCGGCCATCGAATTCTGTCGCCGCCCGCATTTCAGGGGTACAATGCCTGCCATGGGCCCACTCACTACTTCCAGCACCAAGCGTGCCTACCTGGTCGATACCAGTATTTATATCTTTCGCGGCTGGCACGGCTATTCCGATGAAATGACGGATGCCAATGGCGAACCGGCCAACGCGGTCTACGGTTTCACCGAATTTCTGCACCAGTTGATCGAACTCGAAAAGCCCGAATACATTGCCTGCGCGTTTGACGCCAAACAGACCCATTCCTACCGCCGTGAACTCTACCCCGAGTACAAGGCCAATCGTCCGCCAGCACCGGTCGAACTCAAACGCCAGTTCAAACACTGCCGTGATTTTTGTCGTGCTGCCGGGATCGCTGATTTTTCCAGCAATCGCTTTGAGGCTGATGACATTATCGGCACGCTTGCGACACACTTGCGCGCTGAAGGTTTCAGCATTGTCATTCTCAGCGCTGACAAGGACCTCGCCCAGTTAATCAAACCCGGCGATATCTGGTGGGATTATGCGCGCGATAAAATCATGCATTACCGCGACGTTGAAAAAACCTTCGGCGTTCAGCCCGAACTGATCGCTGACCTGCTGGCGCTGTCGGGTGACGCGGTCGATAATATTCCCGGTATTCCGGGCATCGGCTACAAGATGGCCTCAAACCTGCTGAAAAAATACCCCGGCATCGAGCATGTACTCGAAAACATTGAACATATTTCAAAAATGAAATTTCGTGGCTCGGCGCGTATTCAGAAACTGGTCGAGGAACACCAGTCGATGCTGCCGCTGAACAAGCTGCTCACCACCATTGTAACCGACGCCGAGTTCAAGGGGCCGAGGTCAGATCTGAAATGGAGCGGCACTAATCCACACGCACTGGAAACCATGTTTGAACTGCTCAATGCCGGCGCCGGCAGACGCGAACGCTGGTTGAATCTGCAGCCCGCTTAATAACATTTGCCACAAAGAACACAGAGGGACCGGTGTCTGTATAGATATTTTTTTACCTGTCATGATTATCCTGTTTAACAAGCCCTACGATGTGCTCTGCCAGTTCACCGACCATGAAGGCCGCAGCACGCTGGCTGACTTCATCACAATACCCGGCATCTATGCCGCGGGCCGGCTCGATCGTGACAGTGAAGGCCTGTTGATACTCACTGATGACGGCAAACTGCAGCAGCGCATTGCCGACCCGGAACATAAAACCGAGAAAACCTACTGGGTACAGGTCGAGGGCACAATCGATGAAACCGCACTGCAACAACTGCGTGACGGCATCACGCTGAAAGATGGCCCGACAAAACCTGCCGCAGCCAAACACATAGAACCACCTGCCCGGCTGTGGCCACGCACGCCACCGATACGCGAACGCAAACACATTCCAACCAGCTGGATCGAAATAAAATTGCGCGAAGGCCGCAACCGGCAGGTCCGGCGCATGACAGCAGCCGTCGGTTATCCTACGCTGCGGCTGGTGCGCACGCAGATTGGACACTGGTCACTGGGGGACCTGCAACCGGGTGAGCATATTGAAGCCTGAGCAACCGGGGCATATGTCAGGAAATGAAGTCGGTATTGCCCGCGTGTTTATTTCTTGACGCTCAACAGACCCAGGCCGCGCTGAATTTTATCTGCCGTATCACCCTCCACATCGGCCGTCGAAGTCACTGTCACCTCGCCGCACAACTCGGGCCAGCCTGCGCCGCGCATGATGGCGGGCACTTCAACACTGTTTTGAAACTGGCGCGCCATGACATAAATACCCTGCCGCGTGTACAACAGGTTGTAGGCCTGCGATGCGGCGTGCAGCCGCTCGATTTCATCCCAGCTGGCCTCGGCAGATTCAAACCAGCTGAGTGACAGGGGATACGCCCGATGTCCGCCATGATGTTTCCATTGCCTGGATTCAACCGGGAATGCACGTTCGCGTATCACGCCATGAAAATGCAGATGATTCACCGAGGCATACGCACCGAGGCTGTTGTATCCCAGGGTCAGCCCGGTGAGCGCCGCCTGTTGTTGCACCACCAGCTGCGCCGCCATGAAATGATAGTCAGCCGTTAGAAATTGCGCATGCCCGAGCGCCGGGTTTGGCACAATGAGCATATGCCAGGGTGCCAGCGGAAACTTGTTATACAGCACCCGCAGTTCATTACCCTGCGACATGCCTTGCCACAATATTTCAGGGCGCAGGAACGGCTTATTGAAATTAAACTTATCGGCATCAAATGCGCGGGTGAGCCGGGTCACTGTCTGCGATGCAGCGCGCGGCGGACGTAGCGCACGCATACTGTTGAACTGTATTGCCCAGTCACCCGCCTGCAGCTTGCGGTTTGTCTCCAGCGCCTGTGGGTTTATCGCCAGCAGTTGCTGAAACACCTCCCTGTCATCAGCGGTAATATCGAGTCGCCCCGCTTCAAACCCACGTTTGAGCTCTGCAAAATTTGCACTCAGCGCAGCCGCAAGTTGCGCGCGCAATTCTGCCGACTGCAAACTGTTGGCCAGCGCGAGGATATAGGCGCCGGGTTCGTCGGGCGCCAGCATGCGCGCAAGACCTTGACTAAAAACCTGGCGAAATTGAGCAAGCGAGCTGGCGACGAACATCATTAAACAACACTAAGAATGAATAAAAAGAACCGCTGAGAATCAGGGAACAACGATGAGGGTACCGAGCAACAGCAGCATGCCGATCGAAGTGATCACAAACGGCCACTTGATGCGTTGCCAGTAGAGCAATGAAAACGCGGGAAGCGCGAACAGAAACAGAAATATCATCGCCAGTAGCCATTTGGCGCTGACATCTTTGGCAACCACGATACTCCAGATCCAGCCGATGAACAGCAGAGGCAGGCCTGCAAAAAATGCGATCACAGTGTAGATTTCGGCCATGTTCAGCGGCGACTAAAAGATAAGCCTGATAACCGGCCCGGTGAGGGCCTCAGCGTTAACCAAAAAACATCAGGCACGACTGCGTTTGCTCTTTAACCATTTCACCAGCGGCTCCCAGTCTTCGATATCCTGCGCTACCTGGGACGGTGCCATTTCAAAAATGCCGACGCCGCGTTCTTCGGCGCGAATATAGTTTTGCGTGTCACGCAGGGTGGCCACATACGGCACTTTCATTTTTTTGATGAAATCGTAGAGCTCGGCAAAGATGATGGTGTTTTCGCGCACGCGGTTGGCGATGATACCGACCTTGACCTCGTTGCGATCGACACGCCCCGATGCCAGCAGTTCTTCCATATAGGCGGTCGCCGCGCGCATGTCGATGGGTGACGGCAGCACCGGGAACAGCACGGTCTCGGCCTTGCGCAACAGCGCGGTGAGCTCGGCGCCATGCACCCGTGCCGGCGCATCCATGATCAGCACATCGGTGTCGCGTGACGGTTTCACCGGGTCTTTCCAGGCGGCAATACCTTCGATTTCGGGCCATTCTTCGCCGCGCGCTTCCAGCCAGGCCATGCTCGAACCCTGTGGGTCATAATCCGCGAGCGCCACTTTCTGTTCGAGTTCCCAGGCATAGTAACTGGCCAGGTTGGTGGAAATGGTGCTCTTGCCGCACCCGCCCTTGGCGTTCAGAACCAGAATGCTTCGCATTGTTTCCTCCCTCTTTGCACTGTTGCGCCTGATTCTAAGCGATGTCCCGCCGAGATTCAGGATATTTTCCAAAAATCAGCATAAGCCCATGTTTAGTTGCACTATTTTTTCGCGAATCGCACGTCATCAGTGCGCATCTGCTGAGTTAAGCACTGTCACAAAATCGTCCGCTCAGCGCAAAGTCATTGTAATAACTGGATTTTATAATTCCACGAGGAAATGGCACAGGAATTGCTGTAGTCGTTAGTGACGCAGGCTTCGAAGGTGTGCCATCAACCGCAACACTGCACCCAATGACACCTGCAGAACAAATGGAGCACCGCCATGAGCAAATTTGAAAAAAACATGATAGTTGCGCTTTCCTTTTCAACCGTGATGATGCTGCTGAACATTGCCGCCGTCAGCAGCGGTGTGGCAGACAGCTATTACGGGCAGCTCAGTTTATGGCTGCAACAGCTGTGAGCTTGCATAACCCCGGGTACATGCAAGCTTACAGCTGCTTGACCCCGGCGATCAGCTCGGCCACGGCTTTCTGGCCATCGCCGTAGAGCATGCGGGTATTGTCAGCATAGAACAAATGGTTCTCGATACCGGAGAAACCCGAACCCTTGCCGCGTTTGATCACGATGGTGTTCATGGCCTTGTCGGCGTTGAGGATCGGCATGCCATAAATCGGGCTGTCGGGGTTGCTGCGCGCGACCGGGTTGACCACGTCATTGGCACCGATCACCAGCGCGACATCGGCGGTCGCGAAGTCTGAGTTGATTTCATCCAGGTCGAAAATCTTGTCGTAATCGACGCCCGCCTCGGCCAGCAATACGTTCATGTGGCCCGGCATGCGCCCGGCGACCGGGTGTATCGCATATTTCACGGTCACACCACGCTCTTCCAGCAGGGCTTCCAGCTCTTTCAATTTATGCTGTGCCTGCGCCACTGCCATGCCATAGCCCGGGACGATGATCACTTTCGAGGCATAGGCCATCATGATGGCAGCGTCATTGGCCTGGATTTCTTTCATGCTGCCTTCGACAGATTCTTCGACCGCGGCACCGCCGTCACTGCCGAAGCTGCTGAACAGCACGTTGGAAATCGGCCGGTTCATGGCTTTGGCCATCAACTGGGTGAGCAGGGTACCCGACGAACCGACCACGGTACCGGCGATAATCATCGCCGCGTTATCCAGCACAAAGCCTTCGAAGGCGACCGCCAGGCCGGTGAGTGCGTTGAACAATGAAATCACCACCGGCATATCGGCACCGCCGATCGGCAGGGTCAGCATCACGCCCAGCACCAGCGCGATGATAAAGAACCAGAACACGTGATCTGCGCTCACCGGGTGGCCTGTCGCGACCCAGTAACCGAACACACACACCGCGACGAACAGCCCAATATTCATCAGCTGGTGCGCCGGCAGGCGCAGGGTCTTTTTCATCAGGCCCTGCAGCTTGGCAAATGCAATCGCCGAACCGGAGAATGATACCGCACCGATGAGTCCGCCCAGCACCGCCAGCACCTGCACCACCAGGCCATGGTCGGCGACTTCTGCCTGGCCATGGGTAGACAGCTTAACCAGCTCGACCGCTGCAATCGCCGCGGCTGCACCGCCACCCATACCGTTGTACAGCGCAATCATCTGCGGCATGTCGGTCATGGCGACTTTTTTGGCTGAAATCCACGCCACCGCCGAACCCACAGCAATCGCGCTGACCATCAGCACCAGGTTGATGTTGTTACCGAGTTCGATTTCGGGCGAGCCGAAGGTGACCAGCGTGGCCGCCACCATGCCGATACCCGCCCAGACCACGCCGCGGTGAGCCGTCACCGGTGACGACATCTGTTTCAGCCCGATAATAAATATCGCCGCGGTAAGAAAATAAACAATATTAATCGCGAGACTCATGCAGCAGCCCCTTTATTTTTATTCTTGTTCTTGCTGATCTGGAACATGTCAAGCATGCGCACCGTGGCGACATAGCCGCCGACCGCGTTGCCGGCGGCGAGTGCCACCGCAAAAAAACCAATCGCCAGTTCCAGCGTGCCTTCTGCATGACCCAGCGCAATCATCGCGCCGACCAGCACAATGCCGTGCACAAAGTTGGAACCGGACATCAACGGCGTGTGCAAAATGACCGGTACGCGGCTGATCACCTCGTAGCCGGTAAACGCCGATAACATGAATATATAGAGCGCAGTGAAGCCTTCTATCATTTGGTGATCTCCTCGCGACGATAACGCTCGCTTTTGACTTCACCCTCGCAGGTGAGCACGGTTTTGGCCAGGACTTCGTCATTCCAGTCGAGCGCAAGTTCGCCGTCCTTGATAAACGGCGACATCAGGTTGAACAGGTTGCGGGCATACATTTCGCTGGCATGCACCGGTGTCTGGCTGGCAACATTAAGCGGGCCGTGAATAGTGACACGGCTTTCAAATTCGATGGTTTCACCCGGCACGGTCAGTTCACAGTTGCCGCCGCCTTCCGAGGCAAGATCGACAATCACAGCGCCGACTTTCATATTGGCGACCATCTCGCGGCTGATAATTTTGGGTGATGGCCGGCCCGGGATCGCCGCCGTGGTAATCACCACGTCGCTTTGCGACACATGCTTCGACAGCACATCGAGCTGCTGCTGCTTTTCTTCCTCGGTGAGTTCGCGCGCATAACCGCCTTCGCCGTCGGCGCTGACACCGGTATCGACAAACTTGGCGCCCAGTGATTCGCATTGCTCGCGGGTGGCGGAGCGTACATCGTAAGCTTCAACAATAGCGCCGAGACGTTTGGCGGTAGCAATCGCCTGCAGGCCCGCAACACCGGCACCGATGATCAGTACCCGCGCCGGGCGAATCGTGCCCGCGGCGGTGGTCAGCATGGGGAAAAATACGCTGGCCAGGTCGGCGCCCATGAGCACACCTTTATAGCCTGCGATCGCCGCCTGCGAGGACAGCGCGTCCATCGACTGTGCGCGGGTGATGCGCGGCACCAGCTCCATCGCCAGCGCGGTAATATGTTTCGCGCACATTTTCTGCGTCACGTCTTCGTTCTTGTGCGGCGCCATAAAGCCCACGATGACGGCGCCGTCATCGATCAGGTCGAGCTCTTCCAGTGTCGGCGGCTGCACCTTGAAGATGATCTCGGCACCTTTATACAGCTCGGCGGGGGTATCGATGATTTTCACACCTTCGAATGCCGCATCAGAAAAATGTGCAGACAGTGCCGCGCCTTTTTCCATGCAGACTTCAACACCCAGATCAATCAGGCGTTTGGCAACACCCGGCTCAAGCGCAATGCGGCGCTCACCGGGCACAATCTCGTTCGGTACTGCCAGTCGAATTGGCATTTGCAGACTCCAGCAAAAACAGGGCGAAAAAACAGTGTAGTCGCGCACAGGCATTC
This sequence comes from uncultured Gammaproteobacteria bacterium, assembly GCA_963847575.1. GTDB lineage: Bacteria > Pseudomonadota > Gammaproteobacteria > SZUA-229 > SZUA-229 > JASBSR01. The sequence continues at coordinate 4,325 of CAWKAL010000048.1, read as the reverse complement.
CTGCCTGATTGCGTGTTGCCAGCCTGCTGCAGTGCACGATTTTCCGCAGGCCGCCAAAGTGCGCGTATGTTACAGCAAACATTGTGGCTGTTGAACCATTGTGGCGCAGCCGGCGTCTTGTGCATGACATGCGAATCTGTCACCCTACGCGCAAACACTAACTACATGATATTTACGTGAAAGCTGAACACTACCAACACGGCTCAAAAGAAAAACTCGGCATCCTGCTGGTCAACCTGGGCTCGCCCGAAAAACCGACGGCGTCGGCGCTGCGCCGTTACCTCGGCGAGTTTCTATGGGACCCCCGCGTGGTCGAACTCTCACGCCCGCTATGGTGGCTGATATTGCACGGCGTTATCCTGCGGATTCGACCGCGGCGTTCAGCGCGCGCCTATGCAAAAGTATGGACTGACCAGGGCTCACCCCTGGTAGCCACCTCGAAACTCCAGACACGCGCGATTGAACAGCACCTGCATAAACGCTTTCGCGGTAACTTGCTGGTGGATCTTGCGATGCGCTACGGCAAACCTTCAATCCGCAGCTCGCTGGAAGCCCTGCGCCGCGCCGGTGCCCGCCGCATCCTGGTGTTGCCGATGTACCCGCAATACTCCGCCACCACCACGGCGTCGGTGTTCGATGAAGTCGCCAATGTATTATCCAGCTGGCGCTGGTTGCCCGATTTGCGCTTTATTAATCACTATCATGATCACGACAAATACATCAATGCGCTGGCCAGCAGCATTCGCGAACACTGGGCAAAACACCCGCGCGGGCAGACACTTATGTTCTCGTTCCACGGCATACCACAACGTTATTTCGATAATGGTGACCCTTACTTCTGCCACTGCCAGAAAACCGCGCGGCTGGTCGCTGAAAAACTCGAACTGGCAGAGGGTGAGTGGATGGTGGTCTTCCAGTCACGCTTTGGGCGTGAACCCTGGCTGCAACCCTATTGCGACAAAACCCTGGAAGCACTGCCCGCACAGGGGGTGAAAGCTATCGATATTATCTGCCCCGGATTTTCCGCTGACTGCCTCGAAACCCTCGAGGAAGTAGACATGGACAACCGCGAGGTATTTTTAAAAGCCGGCGGTGAACACTATCGCTATATTCCAGCACTCAACGACCGCGAGGACCATATCGATGCCCTGTGTGAAGTGCTGACTGCGCACATGTTCGGCTGGCCGGAAACCATGCCGAGCTGGGATGCCGGCAAACGCGCGGTTGAAGAAAAACATTCGCGTGAACGTGCACTGGCCATGGGTGCGAAAAAGTAGCGCCACCAAGTCGCGCAGCATATCCGCCAATAAAAACGGCCACCCTGAGATTCACCCAGGGTGGCCGTTTTTATGGTCGTCGTTTTATTGAATCGCGATTTTGCTTATGCGACTTTTCTACGCGCTACCGCCAGCAGACCCATCAGGCCCGAGCCGAACAACCAGACTGCAGCCGGTACCGGCACAGCTGGCACAACGCCTTCGATAACATCGTTTGCGCAGGTCATGCCCCAGTGCACTGCAATATCAGAGCCCAGCAGACCGGTGTTGGTGATATCGAGATAAAAATTCACGGTGTTGTCAGCGACATTGATGTCCCAGGTACCGTTGTTGACGAATGAAACCCCGGTGCTGCGCGTATTCACCGCCACTTCCTGGCCGTTACGAAAAATACCACCGGTCATGAAACTGTCGCTCATGCGCGCATCCTGCGTGTTGTCACCCGAGTTAAGACTGTACAGCGCACCGGTGCCTGCCGAGCCTTCGTTCATCCAGCGATTGTCCAGTGCAAAGCCGTAAGTCCAGACTGTACCGTTACTGGCATTGTCACCCACGTAGGGAGAGGGGCCAGCGGGATTCCAGCTGCTGCTCAAAAACAGGTCGCCGTAGCCAATGCCGAGGCCATTGGTCAAATTCGGCATTCCATTAACACCTGCAAAAAGCATATCGTCGCCCTTGCCGGCAAAGTTAGTATTGATGCTAACGGTCAGCATGCTGCCACTGACAGTGATATCCATACCCAGGGTATCGAAGTCAGCTGCTGCACCGATAACATCACCCCGACCGTGATCGTTACCCCCCACATAAGCATCGAGCACCGTGGCTGCCTGCACAGGTAAAGCAGATACTGCAAGCAGCAGACCGGCAGAGATATGTGTTTTAGTGCATCTAAACGGGGTATACATAAAAATCTCCTTGTGAACGTGTTGGTTCCGTAAGCTACGGGGTAATAATAATCAGTGCAGTCTGATATGCAACTAGCAGGCCATAATGACAATTATTATTAATATCAATAAGTAAGGTACAAATAACTATGCCACGGCATGAATGTGTAATATTTTACGACATTTTTTACAGCATTATCTGACCATGTTTATACCACCTGTGCCCTGTAAAAATACCTTTCATCGACATTCCAACAATAATGTCAATAAAAACAATGCAATAATCTAAATTACCAAATTCTTATTGTGATAAATAATCCGACAAACAAGCTAACCAAATCAGCCAGACCCTGCCTGGGCGTCAGCCAGTGCCTGCTGGGTGAGCGGGTACGCTACGATGCAAAGTGCCAGACCAGCCTTGTTGTGGTCGAGCAACTGGCATCCATTTTCACCCTGGTGCCAGTCTGCCCCGAAGTTGAAGCCGGCCTCGGCGTGCCGCGTCCGCCAGTCCAGCTCAGCGCTGACATACATTCACCGCGCATGACCGGACGTGATGACCCGGCGCTGGATGTGACCGAACAGATTCTTGAATACACCCGCCACAAGCTGGATCAGCTCTCACAACTCGATGGCTATGTTTTCAAGAGTCGCTCGCCGAGCTGCGGCCTGCACAGCACACCGGTGTATATTGAGGGCCGCTGCATAACCGAAACCGGGCGCGGGTTATTTGCGCGTGAATTCTGTAACCGGTTTCCCGACCTGCCTGTCATTGAAGACAGCGAGCTTGAATCTGACGAGCGCCTGCATGCGTTTATTCAACAGGTAGCGCGGAACTACAACTCGCGCACATAGCACGACAGTCGTGACACATCATCCGAGCTCAGATAAGACCTGTTCAATCAAGCGAATCGCCTGGCCATGATAGCCGCCACCAAACAGGTTGAGATGATTAACGATGTGATAAATATTGTAAAAGTTACGGCGCGCCTGGTAACCCGCATCGAGCGGCCAGGCAGCATTGTACGCAGCATAAAAATCCGCTCCGAAACCGCCGAATAACGTCGTCATCGCTATATCAGCTTCACGATCGCCATAATAAAGCGCAGGATCAAATATCACCGGCGTTCCATCCTTCAGACCGCCAGCATTCCCGCCCCACAAATCACCGTGCAGCATCGATGCCTGTGGTGTGTAGCTCGAGAACAGCACAGGAAAGTCGGCCAGCAGGCGTTCACCCTTGCGCTGCAACTCGCCGCCATAACCATTGCGTGCCGCCAGCGCGAGCTGAAAACCCAGGCGTTGCTCGCGCCAGAATTCGAGCCAGTCATGGCCCTGGCTATTTGGCTGCGGCGTCGAACCGATGGTGTTATCGATATGCCAGCCATAGCGGTCTGCGGTAGATTGATGCATGGCTGCCAGCTGTTCTCCCAGCAGTCGCATATTGGCGCGACCTTCGAGCGGCAGGTATTCCATCACCAGGTAACTCTGGCCGTCATGTGCACCGCTGCAGAGCGGTTCGGGCACACGCACACTGTTGCTGGCCAGCATTTCAGACAAGGCCTGCGCCTCCGCTTCGAACATGGGCAACATGGCAGCGTGGTTGAGCTTGATAAAATAATCACGCACACCATCACTAATACGACTGGCCGTGCTAATACAGCCACCGCCGACGCCCTGGTTGTGTTGCAGCCGGAACGGTTCAGCCGTTACGCGGCCAATGTCTGCTTCGATCCCCCACAAGATTTTGGGTATCGATCAGCATGCCACGCTGGAAGAAATCCAGCGCGTACAGAGAAAGGCACGCAAGCACCATCCGGATCTTGGCGGCGACGCGTGGGCGTTTCAGCAAGTTCGTGCTGCGTACGAACATCTCGTTGACGATGGCCGGGAAAAATCCGGCACTGCGGTGGCGCCGACGAACGCGGGCGTTGCCGCGAGCAATCCCGAGCCCCACGGACCGTGGTAATCGACCTTCGCCGAAACCTGACGGTTCCGGATCTCACAAGGGAGTGTCGCCACAGGGCGGCATGTGGAGACAGATGCCACAGCGGGTAATGCGGGGCGGGGCGTTGCTATGGCAGATCGGATTTCGCCAGTTGCCCTTGCAGAACGAGACAACCTACTTCATTTTCGCCAACGTATTGGACATCTTCGTGACGTACAT
>CAWKAL010000047.1:0-13610 GCA_963847575.1 uncultured Gammaproteobacteria bacterium | reverse complement strand
TTCGGGATCGCATAACAAGTCCATCAATCGCGACCGCAAAAATCGCGTCGCGTTATCTCAAGCGATATGTGTAAATTTGGAATTTATCATGAAGGGGCGTGAGTCAAAGGCCAATACGACATGTTCTATCAAACCGCAAACTTAGGAGTAATATTATGAAAATAGTTAATTCTAATTTGTTGTTTCTTTTGGTTTTGAGCTTATCAGTTAATATAGCTGCAGCTCAGACAAAAGAGGAAGTGGTTGCGTTAGTGAAACAAACAAAGTCAGACATGGAGAAAAATACAACATTAACACTCGAAAAAGTAAATGCAGGTGAGCACCCATACAAAGATGCTAAAAATCCGTCACTATATGTTTTTATCCTTGATATAGATCTTAACGTAGCTGCACATGCCATAAAACCTCAAAACGTTGGCAAGAACTTAAAAGGTAAGCCAGATATAAAAGGAAAAATGTTTCGCGATGAATTTCAAAAGAAGGCATTGGCAAGATGGCAAGGGATGGGTGGATTATTATTATTTAAATCCTAAAAATATGGAAGAATCTCACAAAGAGAGTTATTTCGAATTAGTCAGAGGTAGTGACGGAAAACAATATATCGTTGGCAGCGGAAAATATTTCGATAATTAAGTTTTACCGAAAAAGAAAAAAGTGACGGAGGGATTAAATATTGATCTATTGTAAGAAATACTTGCTATATATATCCCCTCCGTAATCTTTATTCACTATCCATTGGCTCCAATTGAGTGACGTTTATGAAATGCATCTATGAGGCTTCATCCGGCCTTGAAGCACATATGATTCTTAACCTGCTGCAACAGGGCGGTATCGAAAGCCGTATTGATGGGGAGTTCTTGCAGGGTGGTGCCGGTGAGCTGCAGGCCATGAATATGGTGAGAGTGCTTGTTAATGAAGTTGATTATTCAGAAGCGCAATCAATTATCAATAAATGGGATTCCACGCAGGTGGAGAAAACACCAGCGCCTGCGCCCGTTGCAGGGTCGCGCTCATCGGGTGTTGCAACGGGATTATTGCTTGGATTGCTTGCCGGAGCTGGAATAACTTTTCTGGCGTATAACACCCCGGTGTCGATTGATGGCATTGATTACAACGATGATGGAAAAATAGACGAGAAATGGATTTTTAAGGACGACAGGCTTAGTGGTTTAAAGCTTGATCGAAATCTTGATGGCATGGTAGACCTGGTGAGTAGTTATAACCGTAAAGGCAGAATCTACAAATCAAAGCTGGATGATAATTTTGATGGTGTTTTTGAAAGCTTGATAACGTATGAGCGCGGTAATCCGATTCTCACCGAGGTTGATATAGATAATAATGGTGATGCTGATCATCGCACGTATTTCAGAGATGGTGTTTTTTACAAGGTTGAAATATCTGATCCCACATCAGGTGTTACCAGGAAAATTCAGAACTACAAATTAAACAAACTTGTTTCATCAAGTTTTGACTCAGATGGCGACGGGGTGTTTGACAAGAAGTATGAGTATGATTTCTACGAAGAAATTAAGTAAAAAAGAGATCCGACCCCTTTAACTATGAGACCAGGTAGCGATACAGCTCGTAGCCGCAGGGGCCCGCTTCGTAGCAAAAGTGCAGGTCTTTCCTCTGCGAAACCAGCTTGCGAAGGGTTTTTCGCATGGCATCGTGTGTACCACCTATTTTGCCATAGCGCCTCACTTCCTGGCTGGAACCGTCTGCGATGGCGGTTTCAATGCTCTCTTTATGTACATCCATCCCGATAAATAGTATGTTTGTGCTTGTCATGTCGACTTCCGATCCCGTATGTTATTTGGCTTATGCCCTTAATAATTATGGCTCTGACGCACTGCGTTAATCCACGCCTGGGACGGAGGCCGGCTGCTTTAGCGGAAAGTTATTATGTCCAGGTGATTTCACCTCAGGTTAAGAAACTCTTGATCTGAGGCCAATATGGGTTTTATTATTTCTACTCAACTAAGGAGGGTTACAACATGCCTATTAACGTACTCATGGTTCTCGACGGCGAATACCGCTTCGATCAAGCACCTGCACCTGAAACGCATACAGGTTCTCAAGATTTCACGTTCAGTACGCTGGTGCAGACACTCGAAAACGCAGGCATGACCGTCTACAAGGCACATCGCGATACCAATACCGATGTCACGGCCGATGAAAACGGTTTCGACTTTTCTAGCCACGACCTGCTCGCCTACGACGTGATCTGGTTGTTCGGCTACCATGGGCGCAACGCGTTCCCGCCTGGGGTGGGTGGACCAAGCGGCAATCACCTGCTATCCCCCGCCGAACACACAGCAATAGAGACCTTCATGGATGCCGGTGGTGGCGTGTTCGCCACCGGCGACCACGACAGCATCGGCGCTGACACCGGTGGCCACATCAAGCGTGTGCGGGCGATGCGAACCTGGTTCGGGGACAATGACACCCAGGTCAATACGCTACCCGCCGGTTTTCCACTCAACCATGATGTCGTTGGTACGTTCCAGGCTGACACGGTGCAGATTAATCCCCAGAGTGACTACAGCGGGGAAACGGAGGAATTCAAATTCTTCGAGAACCAGTCGGATTCCATCCCGCAGCCGATCACGCCGACGAGTTCGCCAGCGCACACCATTTTGCGGCGCGACGGTAACGATATCGCCGTGTACCCGGACCACATGCACGAAGGCAACACGCTGGGCAGCTTCGAACTGCAGCCGTTCATCGACGGTGGCACCCTGACGGATTTTCCGTCACTCGACGGACACCGTGAACTGCCGGAGATCATCGCGACTGGCCAATCCTTTGCGCAGCTCTCGAAGTTTGCTACTGGCGCGTTTGGCGGAGACTTCATCAGTAATGTATTTCCTACCCCCAAGACCGTCAACACGTTGAGCACTTACGACGGCCGAACCGTGGGTGTAGGGCGAATCGTCACCGGCGCGACTTTCCACCACTACATCGACATCAACCTGACGGGCGATACGGACATTGACACGCCGGCAGAGTTTGCTCTGGCCGGTCCGGACGCGGCCAAGGGCCAGGGCTTCGGTTATGCCGGTGCTGAGGAAACCTTTGCCGATATCAAGGCCGTCTACGTAAATATCACGAAGTGGCTTGCGCGGCCGAGGCCCTCTATTCAGATTATCCTTGAGCGCAGCACGTTCAGTCAGGACGAGGCCACGGCCGACGGTACTTTCACTGCTGCTTTCCTTGTTACGGTCGACGGACTCAAGCCCAGCCAGTTCCCGGGCGGTGGCGTCACGACCCTGAGCCCGTCCCAGGCGCAACTGGACACATGGGTCCCCGGACTCACGCTCGAGGACGATGCAGGAATCACCATTCGGGCATCAGACATCGACAGCGACGATCCGGGGCTACCCGCTCGGCTGCAGCGCTTCACGTTCACGTACGAGGTGACGATCGATCCAACGGCTGCGTTTAGCTTCGGGGGTGAGAATCGCGCGCTGTATGTCGACGGGTTACTGACTCCCTCTGGCGTCAACAATCCGCTTACAGACCGAGCGTGGATCGTGCTCGTCAAGGCTGCCAATCCCTTCATGCTCGATCTTGCCGACGGTAACGAAAAGCACTGGCTCAGCTCCGACGTGCGGGTATTCAAGGTTGTAGCGGGTACGCCGTATCTCGGTCATACACTGGTCGAGAACGCGACACCCGACCAGGCCCGCACCTGGCTACAGGACGTGCTTGGCACGCTGGCGATCGGCGGGTTCGAAGGGATCCCGCACACCCAGGCCGAGTCGGCCCTGAGCCCGTTGCCGACGACGACCGTCAGCAATAAGCCCGTCTATAACTTTGCGATTGCCCGCGTACGCCTGAACGGCCAGGCTGTAGCTGCGAATAACGTGCGCGTCTTCTTCAGGATCTTCACGACGCAGACGACGGCGGCATTGACGTTTCGGCGCACGGGTGGGGCGACGCCGATCGACGGCACGCCCACGGCGGGGTACCTGCAAACGGCTGGCGCCGAACCGATTGCGCTGCCGGGCGAGAATGTCGCGGGTGACGAGTGGCTGTCTTTTCCGATGTTCGCAGCTGCGCGCGTAGCTCCGAGCGCGCAGACCGACCCGAACAACGTTGAAACATCCATTGCGCCGACACCGGGCGACGAAGTATCCACATTCTTTGGCGCATTGATCGATACCAACCTCAATACTCCGTATCTGCCGCCGGAACCAGGGTCGGCTGCTGCGCCACAGGGTCTGTCATCGCTACTGATGGGCGCGCATCAATGCATCGTTGCGCAGATCGAGCACCAGGGCACGCCGATCCCCAACTTCGCCAAGCCGTCGACCTCTGACAAACTTGCACAACGGAATATCGCCATGAGCGAGATCGCCAATCCTGGGCTGGAAGCCTCGCGGATGGCGTTGCACACTTTCGAGATCGAGGCGACGCCGGCGCCGATCGCCGAAAACTACTGGCCTGACGAGCTACTGGTCGACTGGCACCAGGGTGCACCAGACGGTACGTTTACCGCTTTGTTTATACCGACGTGGGACGCGCAACAGGTCATCGAACTGGCCGATCGTTTCTATGCCCGGCACGAGTTATACGTACTCGATGCGCACACCGTGGCAGTGCCGGCTGGCGGCGTTCGCTACGTGCCGATCCCGAGGCGCCACGTGCGCCAGACCGGTGTCGTCAGTGCCCACTTCCCACCAGGCGTCAGGAAAGGGGAACGCTACGACGTTTCGATCCGCCAGGTCACCTACCGTGAGCGACGGGGCAAGCCGCCAAAGTACGATGGTCGCGAGATATCGCGTGCCGAAGCCCTGCGCCTGCTCAAACAGAATGACGGCGGTGGCGAATTCGAGACAAAACTGCCACGTGGTGCATTCCGCATCGGCGACAGAGAGGTTCTGTTGACAGACACCACAGTGTTAGACATGAAATCCGACAAACTTCTGTTGATGAAACTCCCAAGCAAGGAAGACCTCAAAACGTTCGCGAGCTCGTCGGGCCGATGGCGGGAGACGATCGGTGCCTTCCAGATCGGTATTCCGGTCTCCGATAAACAGACCATGCGTGTCGATCTGCTGAGGCTGCTGGCGTTATTGCGCTGGCGTGCGGATTTCGTTAAGCCCACGAGTCGCTGGTATGCAACGTTCAAACGTTACGTAGAACTTATGACCGACAAAGTGCGCGCACTGGGCATTGATCCGTTCTCAGTTGATCCGTCGCCTAATCCTGCCATTCCGGGTCTTCGTGATGACGGTGATGACAAAGGGGATGCAACTGACACGAATCCTTTTCTTGAGCCTGGTAATGATGAGTGGCTCGGTGATACCTCCGGCCTCGAATCACCTGGCGTGGCCGGTTCGAGCAGATACTCTGGCAAGGTGTCCGGGTTGCTGTACGACCACTTTGGGGACTTCGAGGGATTCACGCTAGAGACCTATGGCGGTGAGCACCTGAGATTCTTCAGCAGAGAGGCAGCGATACTGGACATCGCCAACACCGCGTGGCTAGAGCGTTATGTTGTGACCGTGATGACGGTGGCAGGATACAGCCGAGAGGTGAGGCGGCTATTAATTCGGGGCTATCGCTGATCGGGAGAAGATCCATTCGTCGATGGAAGAGTCCTGCTCAACCGTACGACTTCTGGATCGCCAACAAAAAGCGTCACCCATAAGTCGTCCCCTGTCAACAGGGCGATAAAAAACGAAGTGAAGCCATCCTGATGTCATCTTCGGATCGGTTTCCGTGTCATGCATCCGATTCTATAGTGTGTGCTACTTCTAGGAATTAAAGGGTAGGAATTAAAGGGGACGTAGGGATTATTTTTTAACCAATAGTTGATCATTTTTAAATCCCTACGACCCCTTTAATTCGTTGTCGGTGTTTTTTAGATTTTGGCCCGCTGATGCTATGATGCACTGAATTATAGCTAACAAGGGACATACCATGGCGCAGTACGTGTTTGTTTATCTGGGCGGCGATCATCCGTCTAATTCTGCTGAGGCACAAAAACATTTCACCAAATATATGGAGTGGCTGGCTTCGCTCGGTGATGCGGTTATTACCCCTACGATTCCATTAAAGGATACCTGTACGGTCAGCCCTGATGGCACGGTAAGGCAGGGTGGCAGCAGCGCAATGTCCGGGTTCAGTATTATTAAGGCAGACTCGATTGATTCCGCTGTAGCGATCGCGCAGGCCTGTCCATTTCTCGAAATCGGCGGTTCGCTGGAAGTCTCAGAACTGATGCAGATGCCTGATCAGCAATAAGGTGAAGAATTAGCGAAAAAGTTGACGGAGGGATTATTAATTAACCACAATTGAGATTTCTTCATAATCCAGTTTCCCAGTCATCCTTAAACTTTCGATTTTCCCCGTCTCACTCGTAACGCAGTTTAAACCCATGGCCTTTTAATATCTTACGTTCGGCATCCAGCCCGGTGACGGTAAGCATGTTGTTATCCAGCCATTCTTCCGGGAAGTTCAGGATGAGTTTGTCGGCTTCACAGGTGGCCTTGATCTCGGGCAAGGCGTTTTCCGAGCGGTCGCGGTTGAGGATGACTGCGAGGCGTAACAGGATCATCAGTTTCAGGCTGATGCTGCGGACTGATTCTGGTATTTCATCCAGGATGCTTTGTTTGAGTTTGCGGCGGTGTGCCAGTACCAGGCGCGACAGCAGGCGCTGATCGCGTTGCGAAAATCCGGACAGGTCGGAATGTTCGATCAGATAGGCGCCGTGTTTATGGTACATGCTGTGCGCGATGACCAGGCCGATTTCGTGCAGGTAACTTGCCCAGTGTAACCATTGAGTCGCCGTTTCACTATCGATCTCCCACGCGTCTTCGACCTGTTTGAGCAGGTGCAGGGCGGTGGCTTCCACCTGTTGCGCCTGGCGCAGGTCGACCTGGTAACGGTTGGCCAGCGCGATCACGGTGGTCTCGCGCATATCGTGGTGATGCAGGCGGCCCACCAGGTCGTAGATAACGCCTTCGCGCAGCGCGCCCGTCGAGTACAGCATGCGGCTGATGTCCAGTGCGTCAAACACTGCGCTGAGCACGGCCACGCCGCCGGCAAACACGGTTCGACGGCTTTCGCTCAGGCCGTCCAGTTGCAGGGCATCGGTATGGCCGAGTTCGATCATGGTGTTGCGCAGGGTCTTGAGTGATTCTGTGGTGATGCCGTTGTCACTCCAGCCCGCCTGTCTGACCACGTCGCGGATCGCGCGTATGGTGCCGGACGAGCCGATCGCCAGGTTCCAGCCGAGATCGCGGTAACGGCGTTTTATCGGTAGCAGTTCCATGCGTGCGCTGTGCATGGCTTTGCGCATGGCAGACTTGGTGATGCTGCCATCGCTGAAAAATTCCTGGCTCAGGTTAACGCAGCCCATGTAGAGACTTTCCAGCAGGATCGGATCGTAGCCTTCGCCGATGATGAGCTCGGTGCTGCCGCCGCCGATATCGACCACCAGGCGTTTGCCGCCATCATCGGGCATGCTGTGCGCGACGCCCAGGTGGATGAGTCGGGCTTCTTCGATGCCGGAGATAACTTCGATGGAATGATTGAGCGCGCCCTGCGCCTGGTCCATAAAACCAACACAGCGGTCAGCCTTGCGCAGCGTGTTGGTGCCGACCGCGCGCAGGTTTTCCGGGCTGATATCGCGCACCCGTTGACCGAAGCGCTGCAGGCATTCGATGGCACGTTCTGCGACTTTGGCGTCGAGGCTGTGATCGTCGGTCAGGCCTGATGCGAGGCGTACCGGTTCCTTGATTCGATCCAGCACCTGGATCTGGCCGTCCTGCAAAGTGGCGACGATCATGTGGAAACTGTTCGAGCCGAGATCAATCGCGGCGAGGGACACGGGTGAGTCGTTATTATCCAAATCGATACCGTAACTGCTGTTCAGGAGTGCGCATTGTCGGGGACTTGCCGGTGTGACACAAGCCTGATGTTTCGAATGTGCGAGTTATGTGTGAAAACAAGAATTTACGTCTTGCAATCACACGAGAATAATTAACAGGGCGTAGAGATTAAATATGGATCAACCACGCAAGCGGGTTTAATAATAATCATTCCGCCACCTTTTATGCATATGACTTCAGACCAGATATGTAATGATATCTGCCACAGTGTCAACAACAGGATTGAAACATGACCGCTCAACCCCGGGTACTGCTGGACGTTCAAAACAAGATTGCCTACGTGACGCTCAACCGTCCCGACAAACACAATGGCCTGGACCAGCAGATGTTTTTAGAGCTGGTGAAAACCGCCCGGCGTATTCGCAAAGACCGCAGTATTCGTTGTGTCATCTTAAAAGGTGCGGGGCCATCGTTTTGCGCGGGGCTGGATTTTTCCGCGGTGTCTAAAACGCCGATGCCATGATTCCGCGGTTTTTTGCCAAGCTGCCCTGGACGCAAGGACAACATGTTCCAGCGTACCGCGCATTGCTGGCGTGACCTGCCGATACCGGTGATTGCGGTTGTGCATGGCAACTGCCTGGGCGGTGGCATGCAGATCATCCTCGCCTGCGATTACCGTATTGCTACGCCAACGGCTTCGTTGTCCATCCTGGAAATGAAATGGGGACTGATTCCCGATATGAGTGGCACGGTGACGCTGTCGCGTCTGACGCGTGTCGATATTGCGCAGGAACTCACCATGACAGGTCGCACGTTTAGCGGAGCAGAAGGCGCGGACTATGGCCTGATCAGCAAGCTCAGCGAGGACCCGCTTGCCGACGCTGAGGCACTGGCCAAAACCATTTGTGAAAAAAGTCCGGATGCAATCGCGGCGACGAAATACCTGTTCAAAAAAACCTGGAAAAAAGACACGCGCGCGGCATTGTTGTGGGAGCGCTTAACCCAGTTGCGATTGCTTGGTCGCAAGAACCAGCGCATTGCTATGGCGAATGCGCTTAACAAGCGCAGGGACCCTGTGTCGTTTAATGATCGCACTGGCTTTAAATAGCCGGCTACCTTACACGTAGCAACGCGCATTGCAGCGGATGTTTATCTAGTATGCCCTGGTGTTCATCCAGCGGCCAGGATCAACCTGGCTGGATGCCAGATTTTCTGTGCCGGGCAATTCCGCCAATACACAGCGCGCCGGAGATAAACAACCATGCCGCCGCAGGTACCGGTACGGTAGACAATTGCCCGTCGATCAGGCCGCTGGCAATGATCGGGTTATCCATCACAAACATATCTTTTTCTATATGCCAGTTACCCGACAGGCTGAGCACGCCGTTGTGCATAAAGCCGGTTACTCTGGATGGTTCGAGTACATCGACCAGTTTCACATCGATATCGATATCGAAGAAGACGTCGTAGATACCTTCAGATTCAGATTCCAGCTTGATCACAAAGTCAGACGGGATGATAGGGTCCGGTGGATGGTATTCGATGAACATATCGAAAAAACTGCCGCTGATTTCGACCGGGCCAAGGCTGCGCAAATCAAGCGCAATCAGTTCAGTGGGGATGGTGGCAGTTTCTCCCGGTGCAATATCAATATTATCTCGCAGGAAATCCAGCGTTAATACCGGCATTCCACCGACGCTGGCGACATCAAAAGCGCCGATGCCGGGTATGTCCATGCTGGATTCCCTTGCCGCTTCGCGCGCGGCCTGAACCGCGGGTAGTAACAACCCAATCGCAAAACTGTAAGCTGGTACAGTAAGTGTAGTGACCAGCAGTATTGTGCTGAGTTGAATGCGCAACAATTTGAAATACCGCATGTGTGTTACCTCCGTGTCAGATATATGTAGACCACGATACTACTGCTGAACTGTGTCAGCAAGCTTGAACCTGGTCACAAATTTCGGGGATAGAATATGAAAATGAGCGAAAAAAACCCGGGTCAAATACCCGTTCTGACCCGGGTTGTTATATTCCTTTAATTAACTATGCCATCCGTTTTGCGCTAACGCGCCCAAACCCGACCAGACCCAGTAAGCCCGAGCCAAATAACCATATTGCCGCAGGCACAGGAATGTCAGGAATCTCATTGATGCCCAGGCGAATCCGATAACCACCATCATTATCGTCATAGGCGCCCGGTGCGCCGACGAAGCCAAAGCCATCAGGGATGCCCAGCGCGAGTCGGGTCGCATTTGCGGGTGCTATGAAAGTATGAAAATCACCCGATGTTGTTTTGCCATCGCCGATATAAAATACCTGGCCCAGCATGGGGGTTAATGACGCGAACTCAGTGCCAAGCCCGCCAACGGTGAAGTCTAAAGTGGTCGGCGCGGTTCCGTTGGGAATACTGTCATCCAGGAATACACCTGCCAACGGGCCTTGTGGTCCGAGGTAACCGCTGATGCCATCGAGTGCAGTGAGGTTGCTGCCGGATAAGCCATTGCCACCAGGGCCAAAGATCGTGCCACCAAAACCGTTAAAGAAACTGATGCCACCAACAACCGGATCTAATGCACGGATGACATCACCGGCAGAAACAGCGATGACAGGCGGCAGGGTTTCCTGGATTTCCTCAGGCGTCGGCGCGACATGTCTTACCAGGAATGTACCCGTGTTCCACGGGTCTGATGCGGGTGGTATGACAACATCAGTTCGGCCCGCGAGGAATATTGCATCACTGCCATCAATCGAGACAGTAACGACATCGGCTATCGCAAGATTTGCGCTTAGAAATACAAATGGAAGCGCGAAAGTAGAAGTTTGAATCATTTTCATTTTACACATCACTGTGTCTCCTTTTTTAAATACTCGACTAACCAGACAAATCCATTTGTTATGTAAATCCTCATTCAGCATGTTGTCAATATGATTATTCTTATCTGTGGTTAACCACTGTAATCAGATTTATGTCTGAGTATTTAACGCATATAAAACTAAAATATTGCAAAATCAGCTGGATACATTGAGCAGGGAAATAAAAGCGTTGTAACTGTTATCAAAAATGGGAACAACGGTAAGATTATTTGTATTATTTTCTGATACAGGTCAAGAATATGTTTTGATGTAAAAAAGATGGCATAGAATTAAAGCGTTCGACATACGTTGATTATGCGCCTGGCCTGCCAACAGTCATCGCTGTTTTCAAGCCATGCTATTTGCGAGCCGTGAAAAAATTCAGCTTTAGTCATCTGGCGATGAACATTGCGAGGTCATGACGCAGGCTCGAATCAAATAGATCTAAGCCTGTGCCGGGGCAGGTCCGGGTTTTAGATTTATCCCGATAGCCGCACACATCGGCGCTATTTTCTTTATAATCCCCGCTAATCATGCCTGATTCCACGCACATTTCTGTTTTCACTCCATTCGCCACGGCAATCACCGGCCTGTATCACCGCGTTTTAGGGCTACTGGGGCTACGCTCTGCCGAGCACGCTGACAGCATCAAGATTCTCACCGACCTGTGCCTGGCGCAGTCCGCACGGCGTGCACGGTATTACAAGGAAAAGGCCCTGCCCGAGGCGTTGTTGCAGGCATTCACGGTTGAGCCGCTGACGGCGGGTGATGCACGCTTTGTTGGCCGTGCGGAACAACTGGAACGCATATCCTCAATCTTCGAAATCTGGCGCAATGGCCACAGTTCGATGCTTGCTGTCACCGGGCCACAAGGCTGTGGCCTGACATCGTTTTTACACCAGCTGGAACCGCTGGTCGGCAAGAGCGGCGCTTTTCGCTACGCTGAGCTCACGCGCAGGCCCTACGACACCAGCGATACCCTGGCCATGCTGAGCGAAATCGCCGGCTTCGAACAGCCCGCGGAGAGTGTCGAAGAATTACTCGAACGTATAAACGCACTGCCGGCGAGTGTGTTCGTGATCGATAACGGCCATTATCTGACTTGCCGGGTGATGGGCGCGCATGAAGCGATTCGTATTTTTGGTGCGGTAATGGTGGCTACACAACAACGCCACCTGTGGGTGCTGGGCTGTGAGCAATTTGCATGGCGCCGGCTGACGTATGTCTACCAGGCGGATCGTTATTTTACTGATCGGATAGAGCTTGGCATGCTCAGCGCGGCTGAACTCGATGAGTGTCTTGCAACACGCCAGCAGTTGTCGGGCGTCGATTTGAATTCCGCAATGGCCGGCGGTGACAAAGACCTGCCGGATGACCTGGAAGCTGAACTGCCCACGCTGTACAAGCTGAGCAATGGTAAACCTGATTTTGCGTTTTTTTATTACCTCGGTGGTTTGCAGGTCAACCCGGAAAACAAGCTGCTGGATATGAAGCGCGGCGCTGCGCTGGATTTCACTGCGCTCAAAAGCCTGATCAGGGATGAGCTGTTTACCCTGGCGGAAGTTGCGGTGCACGGCAGCATGACGATTGATGATCATCGCGCATTGTTCCGCACCAGCCATGAACAAAGCTGGTTGCTGCTTGAGCGTCTCTACCAGCAGTGCCTGCTCGACAAGGATCAATCTGACCACGAAACCGGCTACCGACTGGTACCGGTGTATTCAGAAGTGATTAGCCGTTATCTCACCAGCAACAATTATCTCTACTAGCCATGAAAGAAGAACACGTCGCGCTGCTTACTGAATTGCTTTCCTTCTCCCGGCTGTTCCAGGTCGCGCTGGTATTGCTGCTTACCTGGGTGCTGCTGCGCATGCTGCATTTTGGTCTGCAGCAGATGATGACGCGTTTTCCGCGCTACCGGTTGCAGATGGGGCAGGTATACCCGGTGATTCGCATCAGTATCTGGGTGTTGTGTATCTTGTATATAGTCTTTGGCATTATCCAGCCGCCGCAGGCGATTGTATTCGCCGTGCTCGGTTCCCTCGGCCTCGCCATCGGTCTTGCAGCGCAGGGCGGTGTGCGCAACCTGCTCGCGGGCGTGATGATGATATTCAACCCGCCGTTCCGGGTCGGCGACATGGTGAAATTCGGCGGTCACTACGGTGAAGTGATTCGCCTGGACCTAAGCGTGACCATGCTACGCACGCTGGATGATAACGTGGTGATGGTACCGAACTCGGTCGTACTGGAAAATGCCGTGGCCAATTCCAACAGCGGTGAACTGTCGGAAATGGTGGTGGTGAATATCGACCTGCCGCAAACCGTGCCGGTACAGGATGCGCGCATGCTGGCAATGGAAGCCGCGATTGCGTCACCCTATACCTATTTGAAGAAACCGATCAGCGTGGTGGTGGAGTCGCGTTATGATTTTGGTTTCCTGTTGCGGCTGGTGATCAAGGTCTACGTGATCGATGTGCGCCTTGAGCGCATGTTGTCGAGTGATATCACTGAGCGTTATATCGAGGCCATGCACATGCGCGGTATGGTCACGGCGACTGCAGATGAGCAACCCGCCGCTATCAATCAATAACCAGCCGGGCCTGGCCTGGATGGCCTGAACATTCTGATGTGGAAATAAGAGAGAGACAGATGAAACAATTGCTCATTGTATTTTTGCTTGTTGCCAGCGGCCATGCATTTGCCGGAGACCAGTCAGGCGTAGTTCAACAACTGTTTGTATCGGGCAGGGATTATGCGCCGCCGTTCCAGAATCCTAGCCATGTCAGTCTGGATGGAAACTACAACAACAAGCCTGCCTGCGCGACCTCGGGATACTGGGCGATTAATACCGAAACTGAGCAGGGCAAGGCGCTATTGACCCTGCTGATCACGTCTTCCGCAACGGGAAAAAGTATA